>JAFGOZ010000263.1 GCA_016926235.1 Bacteroidales bacterium
GTAATGTGTATAATACAGAAATACTGGATTAAATTTTTGTATGACATATAATATGTATGAATATTTTTGTAACAAAGAGTTAATCATATTCGTATAAGTATTATATTTGCATAGAATTGCAAGTGTAAAATATTCTAATAATAAAAATTTGCAGCACCATGATAGGATTATTAATTTACCTGATAGGATTTTTCGTAGCATTAATAATGAGCGTGAATATAATTAGTGATGATGTAGGCAGGATAAGTTGTGGGGAAACCATAGCATGTTTTGTTATAGGGTTATTCAGTTGGGTAGGTGTATTAGCGTTATGGGTAGGGCAGAATTTAAAGAATGGTAAATCTAGGGCAGAGGAATAGTTTTTAAATAAAAAATAATGATAGAAGATTATAATTCAGCATATCAACAGCCAACGTTTTGGAGCTGGGTATTTTTAATTTATTTCTTTGGGGTGATAGCAACATGTTTGTATGCTATTGTCACGATGGATGATTTATCTTTCTCGAAGGGGAAGAAGTTTAATTGGAGTTCCATGTTGATGGTAATATTTCTTTCTGCATTTAGTTGGTTTGGTTTCACAGCGTTAATTAAATTTGATACCAAGCATCCAACCAATGATAAGAGATTATAAGTATCGTACAATAACTATCTATAGTATTGGACATTACATAATTTTATTTAAAGCCGTACATTAGGTGTCGTACAATAAGTGCTTTTAATTCTGTACATTGCGATGGGTTAATGTCGTACAATAGGCGAAATATTTAAATTAAAAATGTCGTACAATAATTTATATCTGGACAGCAGTTCAGATTTTTTTGTACATTGGCAAGATAGTTTTTAAATAAAAACATCGGACATTGGTAGAATAAAAAAATGCTCCGGGTTAGGGAGCATTCGGACATTGCCTACAACAATCTTCGGACATTGCTGCAGATTAGATATTCCAGTTAGGTGGATTTTTCTTCCAGCGTTTAAGATATAGTTCATCTAGGTCTTCAAGTATTTTGAAGCATCGATTTTTCAGGAGAGTATAAGGGCGGTGTAATTTCTCATAGTGGTCATTGAATAGTTTCTTTGAGAGTTCTGGTGCGTTGAGGAATTTCATTGTGTAGTGGCTTTCGATTTCCTCTTCTAATCTAAAGACGGGGATTGAAAGTGTTCCCACGTAGTCTAGGATTCTTACAGTTTCTTCGTAGAGGGTGGAATGGATTTTGTCGTTAATGTTGTTGTTAGTTTCTAGGTCTTTAATGTTATGTTTTAGAGATTCAATTACTTCATCTGCCTTTTTTAGCTGACTGCTATGGTCAGGCAGTTTGAACACAGGCATTTCCAATTTAGTATCAACAGACATATATGATATTTAGTTTAGCATTTCATGTTATTTTTAATTAAGATGTTGAGTTTGTTTTAATTAAGATAAGTTATCTGTAGTTTTACTTGAGGTCGTAGACATATGTATCCACGGTAATGACTTCATGAATTATCTTTTCAATCTCTTCCCAGCGACCTCCAGCTAATCCACATCCTATTCTGGGCATGTGTAGTGTAGCACCAACTACATTGGCCAGAATGTCAACACTCATCAGTGCTTCCCGGACTGCAGCGTAACGGATTGGTGGGTTACCATTTTTATCGAGACCCACCCCATGTTGTCCAATCATGTTGGCGACAACGATATCGTCTTCTACCTGAACTACTCTGACATGGCCGAGGATTCGCTCATCTGCAGACATACTACGATAACTTTCTTCAGGTGCTTTCCACTTCTTAGAGATGGCGATGACAAATCCTGCTCCCCATTTATTAGCGTCATTACATATATGACAAATAATTTTAATTCCAGAACCAACAGGATTGGTTGCATCACCAATTAAATAATTAATTTTCATTTGGGTTGTTTTTAGCAATTAATTTACAGAGTAAAATAAAATGTTTTTGATTAAAAACATTCTTCATTATATTAACATCCTTATGAACCCATTGGACATTTCCTTCAACGTATCCAACTTTTGAATCAATACGGTCTAATGATGCTGTTGTTTCAGAAGATTTTTTATTTGATGTGGCAAATATTATTGGTAACCCTGATAATGCACATTTACGATTTTGCTGTAAATATAATTTCCACGCATATTCCATGCTAACATTAATTGAATATCCTCTTTTTTTTGCACGGTTTTTTATTGTTCCCCAATATTTTCCATTAATTTCCTCATAACCTTTATATAAAACACTATTTTTTCCTCTTGTTTTATCATACTGGTCTCTTCTACAACCGCAAGATGTAGTTCTTCCCTTAATAATTGCAATAGGGGATGTGTTGAAATTTTTATTCCCACAATTCGTACACTCGCAAATTGCTCTCCAAGGATGTTTTTTTGTTGATTTATCATCCCGGATGATATCTCGAACAATTAAAAACCCAAATTTTTGGTTAATCAATTGTTGATATATTGTTGTTGTTTTTAACATTGCTAATATAAATACTGAAGCTTTAAATAAAAATCATTATTGGCATTAATTAATAAAACAAATATAGTATTAAATTTGAAATTACAAAATGTTACTTTATCAACAGTAATTATTTTTCTGAGTGGTACTCGGATGCCATTCCAGATTCTGATGAGAGGTTGTCATTCAGGAGTCGGACAATGCGTTCGGCCATTTTGTTCCCTACAGCTTTCTTCATATTGGTTACAACCAGTACAATCTCTTCTTGTTGTTTACCGTCAGCTCCCATAGTTAACCGTACAATGGGAGTCGGGGAATATTTCCTTTTGTTCTTAGATATAGCGTACATTGTGGCTATTTTTATTTAACAATAGTTATTGATTCGATATGGTCTCCTACGATTGTATCCGGAACATCAATTATACGATATACCTCGTAGCTACCATTATAGACAGTCCCTAATAATTTAATTTTAACCAGTACTAAGTAATATGATTTTTCATTTCCATACCACGGCCAATTAAGTTGCATCTCTTTGTAGAATGCACGGGCAGATTTTTTGTCAGTAAATGCACAGGTTTTCCCCACATAATTTTTATTGTAGAAGGAACATCGCTGCAATGGATACATATTCAAGTCAGTTGACCAGAAATTAGATAATCTTTCACAATATTCTGGTGGATGTGGTACTTGTCCCACTTCGATTTGCTGACCCGTAAAGGTACTATAGAAATTACCTTTACCATCAGTTGCCATTACTTTATAGCCAATACGTTTTTTGGTGATGGTATTATAAACTGTGCACATATTGTTTTTATTTTAAATTGGTTAGGATGTTTTAATTAAAGTTTTAGTTTACTTGGGTTAAAATCTTCTTTTAATTTGGTAATTTTTCGGATACCAATCTCAGCAATTTTTTCATCAGTAGATGTATAGCACGCCATTATAATCATTCCGTATAGATAGTCATCCAAGGACTTCTCCGGGAACTTATTTGCTTTATATAAATCAATTGCTTCCTTAAGCTTATTTCTTTGAAGCAGATTTATTATAGTTACAGCAAAATTGCGTGTCCTGTAGCATTTTATGTTGAATTTGTATTGAAGCAATTCCCTTTGAATATTTCCTGCTATCATAGTCATTACCATTCCGGAAAAGATTGGTGACAATATTATGGCCATTAATCCCATCATAATATATGGTGAATTCCAATCAGCAGTAAAATGCGCTCGAATGATAAATATTGTTGTCAAAAAGAAAAAGAATGCTAAGATAGTTAAGTATGAAAGTCTGGTCAAGACTTTAAATCTTTTCTTGAGTTGACGTTTTCTAGTTGCTGTCATATTGTTTTAATTAAAATCATTTCTTATTGAAGGGGAATCTCCCGGCAAGATATGCCATTAATAATCCAAATGTCAATGCGCCCAAGAAGATAAGTCCCATTATTAATAATGCTTGTCCGTCAGTAATTGTTTGAGTGGTTTCCATATATTTTAATTAAAATGTTATTTTACTTGAAGACCACATTGAGGACACCAACGTTTTCCTTCTTCCACATATGTGGGCATATCTCTGCCGTCACAATTACAGAATTCATGGCTGTCGATTTGTTGTGGGTCAATTCTGAAATCGATTTCAGTTTGTTTGTATTTATTTTTCTTTGCCAGTTCGATTTCAATTCTATCGATGTACATTAACACACCGTCAATACTTAGCTTCTGAACGTTATAACTGTATTGAAGCAAATCACTTGCAGTACTTATTGTTCCAATTGGAATGTCGGGATGTAATTTACAGAGAGTCTCTAATCTTTTTCTCATACGAGCTTCAAGTGCTACTTGTTCTTTTTTAAGCTCGTTATATTCTTTCCTGTAATCTTTTCCTGTTTTTTTAGTTGATGACATTGGGGTAATTGTTTAAATATTATACGATGGACTTTCAGATTTGTTACAAATGAATGAATAAAAAAATGCTCCGTACATTGGGGTACGGAGCATTGAGAGAAAAACACAAGCAATTATGATATGTCAAATAATCTTGTTTCAAGTATCTTGACGAGTTCGGACATTGGCCGTACTTCTTCTTCTGCATTAATTGCAGTCTGAATCGGCTTTTCATCGGCACGTACATTGGCAACCATCTTTTCCAGTTCTTCTGCCTCATGGGTACAATAATCACTTTCAAAGTACTTCTGCTCAATGATGTCGATTTTGTCATTCTCATAGGTTGCGTAGGCAAAGGGAAAGTATTCACTTACCCTCATTTTACTGTGGTCGTAGTTAGGTACTGCAACCACATTTGCGGGATTGACAAGGCAGGCAAGGATTATACTTCTGCCATTATTGCCGAATCTTTCAACATAGGCAGTTGCACCACAATGCAGACCGTATGAACAATCAACTGCGGGGTCACTGTCGCATTCCTTGCGTTCCATTACAACAGGTTTGCCAAGTACAATGCTCATTTTGCGAGTATGCATATCCGTGTAAACCGGAACATCATCAGCAGCTTCAACTTCATCGGTGAGAATGTTGTCGTACATATCACCAAGTTTGCCGAGAATGCTAACATTCTTTTCAACTTCATTCCAACTATTGGCAGTTTCGGTTTTGGTAATACCGTACTTGTCAATTTCATTGAGGTACTGGAATACCACATACTTATTGGGTGCACATTTCCAATCCTTTTTCACGTGAAGCCACTGGTTGGTGATAAATTCGGACAAACGATTGGTTTTCTTTTCCTTGCTTTCATCCTTGCGGTATACTGCCTTGTACACCACCATGTAACCTTTGTCGGTCAAAACAAAGTCATGGGTTGTGATGAAGTCAAACAGGCTCTTGCGTACCCTTACATCGGGGTTAATCATCAGGAGTTTCCAGAAGTTGATAATTGCATCCATAGGATAACCATTTTCATGGTATTCTTTGATAACATCAACCAATGTCATTGGCAGCGGAGTGTTGAATCCTGCAAGATATACTTCATTGTTTTCAACATCGGTTTCCAGACCTGCAACCAATGCAATGCGCAGTTTCTCATTCAGATAACATCTGATTGCTTTCAGGTTGGCATCATTGGGGTCAGCTTTGGCTTTCAATACGATACGGTAGAGTTCATCAGCTTCTTTTGGCGAGCCACAATTCTTTTTCTGAAGTTTGCCGTCAATACTGATGTTTACTACGTTTCCGTTTTTAATTGCATTAATGTTTTTCATGTTATTTCTTTTAAAATTATTACTTGTTGTTTCTCTTTCTTACTTATACGATACAAAGATATAAAATGTTACGTGAATTAATCATTATTTTTTAAATATTCAACTGCTTTTTCTAATTTTTCAAGACTATCACTAAATTTTCCCAAGCCTCTGTTACAATAGTTACACAATAAACCACGAATTTTACCTGTTCTATGATTGTGGTCAACAGCTAATCCGTTTTTAAATTTACTGCTGTGCCTTCCACATATTTTACAACATCCATTTTGTTCTCCATATAATTTATTGTATTGTTCTAATGTAATAGAATATTTTCTTTTCAAATCATTCTTTCGACATCTTATTTTATGCTCTTCCTGATGTAAAGCATGGTATTGTCTACTTCGCTTCCTTTCTTTCTCAATATTCGAATGATAATATTTTTTTTGATATTCTTTTCTATTTTCTTTATTATCAGCATAACGTTCTTTACTTTTTTTCAAAATTTCATCTTTATGCTTTTGATAATAAGTCTGATTTTGTTTTTGATTTGTCATAATAATAAATTCCTGTGTACATTAAATACACAGGAATTCTGAAAAAGGTTTTAAAACACCATAACTTTTTTCAATACCTCAACCAAAGTACTGCAAGTCAATTCACTGTCATAACGGAAGTAAATGTACTGCAAAGTCTTTTCGTTAAGTATTTCCACTTTCTTAATTTCATCAATCAACCTGTCAATACGTTCTTGTTCACCAGTCTTTTTGATTTTTGAAAAGTCAAAGTATCTTAACAGTAAGTGTTCAAAATTACCAATACTGTTATCAGAGTTTGGAAGATTGTCAATATACTTGACAATTTCAGCAATTTTCTTACCAGTACTGTCATTAACTTTCTTGAAGTTAGGCGTTTTGTATAAGTCACCAATACCATTCCATTTGCTTATCAGGTCATGGGTTTGGTAGTATGACATTACCTTTTCTTCTTTTCTGTACAACATTCTGGTAAAAAATTCACTGGCTTTGTATGCTTTCTTGCAGTACTCAAAGTATTTCACATTGGCTTGTGCAACCACAACGAACATTATGCTGTTCTTTACATTATCTTTTTTTGGCTTCCGATAATAATCGTCATATCCGGTTAGGAAATAATTGTCGTAATAATTTCTAACAACTGCACGTTTGTCAAAGAGTTCAGAAAATAAATCATGACAACTGCGGAGTGCGCTTTCATCTTCCTGTGTGCCATAGAAGATAGGCATTTTATAATCAATTAAATCCTGTACCCTTACTCTGGTTTTAGAATATGTACCAATGAGTTTCACAGGAATTGTAGTTTTACGAATTTCTTCCGATAAACTGTCTTTTTTCTTTCTGTTGATAATAAAATCTTCGGGCACTTCCAGTGTGTCATAATTCTTTGCATTACTGCGTACAATGGTAAAGAATTCTTCCTGCATATCAATTAATGACTGTATATATGCAACAGGCTTACCATTGTCATCACAAGTCTTGTCAAGGTGTACATTAAACAGTTCAGCAATTTCGCCTCTCATGTGGAATTCACAAAGATTTCTGCGATTGATAATGTGATACTGTTCGTGTATGTGCTTTAAGTATGATTGCTTAACTACCTTGCGAGTAAATTCACCATCAATGTACAATAGATTTGAATTCTTAAAAATTTCATCATAACCACCTTCGAATTCTGTTTTGGAATTATACCTGCTTCTGCTACGAGTTTTCTTACCATAGGTTTTGGTATTGAAGAAGAATTTGAATAACTGTTTGTCATTCGGCATCTTCATAAAGCCATACTTGAAATTCGAGAAATCAATGTCTGATTGTTTAATCAGATTACCCACATTGATACTAACTCCATTTGCGAAAGTCAATACACCAAATTGGTTTTTTACTTTGAAGTAATCTTCCAATGTAACGATATTACTATATTCTTTTGCAAGAAGTTCTGTTATTTCCTGCTTTGCCTGTGCAAGTTTCTTCTTGATTATCTTAATGGTATGTTCATTGTAATCAAGAGTTTCACGGTTTGCAGTCGGATTGATTTCACCTACTTCCAACCTGATTGCAATAGGAAGCCTGAAATCATTTATCGACAAGCCAAGTACATTGTAGTCAATCGGATATGCTACCCTGCCAAGACAAACGTGCATTTCATTGGCATATTCAGTACCTCTGAACAGAAAGTTTTTACCACGTACAATGGTGTATGTGTTTGTCAGGATTTCATCGTAATGATTACTATTGAAATCGTCAGCATCAAATCCTTCGAAAACAACATTTTCGAAGTAATAGAGCTGCCGGGTCATTTCTTTTTTGAAAGAATACAGGTCTTTTTCAAGAACAGGTATGCGAATTTCAGTACCGTTTCTTTCGGTTGTTTCTTCCTGATGAAGCAATGAAATTTCAGGACATTCTTCACCTTCCGATATGCAGTAATAATACTTCATACCATCAAAGTTGGTGATAGCAAAAAAGCTGTTATCGTATTCGCCTTCACCATGACCAGTGCTGCGTTTGTAAGCAAGCGGAGTTTTGCCACCGATACCAAAGCCACCGATTTGAGAATTGTCGGCACGTTTGGTGCTTTCGAAATACACACCATATATATTTTCAACTCTGTCGGGAGACATACCAACGCCAAAGTCAATAAATGATATGTATATGGTATTGTCGGCTTTGTCAACAGTTTTCCTGATAATAACAGGACTGTTAACACCTGCTTCAACATGACTATCAAAACAGTTACTGGTAATTTCACGAACAACTGTACCAATAGGATTGGAATAGATGTTCTTTGTAAACATCTGGAAAACCATGCTTTGTGCATTTTCGGACAGTCGCATTTTTGTTCTGCCGACTGTTGATTCACTTTTCTGTGCGCTTAATTGGTTGAGATTAATTTCCATAGTTGTGACTATTAAAGTTATTAAATTGTGATTCTCTATGCAATTATACGAAAACAATTTTGATTTGTTACAATATTTTTAAAATAAAATTGTTGTGTTTTCGGATGACCAGTATTTCTTAAATAAAATCTTTTTCAGTTATACGAATGGACGAAGTTGATGTTACAAAATCGCCCTTATTTAGAATGAGTCTAAAGTTACACTTATAGGTAGGGTCGGATTACTGCACTCAAGTTTTACCCTGCCTATCTAATACTTATACGAAGGTATGTTCTGAAATGTTACAAAAAGGTAAGTTACTTTTTAGTTATATTAAATAAAAAACCCTGCGGGTCACAACTCCGCAGGGCATTAACCAATTAAACACACAATCTTGCCACTAGAACGTGGCTGGAAATATTTTTATTTAAAACTGAATTTCTTCGGAATCTGGAATTCAACTGAAAATCCATGTATCACATCACCAATTCTATAGCTATAGTTAGTATATTCTGGCATGTGAAGAACTGATTTTCTGGGAATATACTTCAGTGGATAAACCAGTGCAGTAATTATACTCATCAGGATTCTGGTTATCACTGGAAGCTTGGGTTGTTCTTCTTCACTATCCAGCAATTCAACTACCCAGAGCTTATGCTTGAACTTCTTGGTTGCGTATTGACTACCATGCTTGTAGCTGTAAAAGTCAAAGAAAAATCTATTATCATTCGCATGTTCTGGCGCACGGTATTGTCTCTCGTACATATTTGCACGTTCGATATCACCACCAGATTCAGTGAACTGCCCATAGAATTTAATCAGCTCATCCACCTGAACCAGATGATTCACACCTGCACCCTTGAAGTTGTCTTCAGATAACTCGCCCGTTTTATAGTATTTCTTTACTGCTTCAGGCGTGCCATAGCAACTGACGTAATTCAGGGAGAGATGCTTCTCGAATTCACCCATGTTTGGGTTGTTCTTAATTTCATTTACCGAGCTGATGTATCCAATCCTGAAGCCGTAATTTCTGAAGTCCGTATCTTGGTGCTTCTCTGTAATAGGATATTGACAGTCTTCATTCCATAACCTTATAAGTCTGGCCTTGCAGCCATATGCCAGCGCATGCCTTAACTCGTTAATGCCAGCAAATATGTTTGTTTTGGGGGTACTCCAGTTTGTGCTCATAGTTGTGTGTTATTGGTTTCTAATACTTATACGAAATACCGGGTTAATTTGTTACAGAATATTGATAATTTAAAATGAAATATTCAAGGTCACACCCTCTGGTTATTCCATAGCCATCATGAGCTTTGTCATTATTTATAATAGCAAATGAACGTAAGTCTTCAAACACTTCTGGTTTCAATACTTTTGCCCATCGCTCCAATTGTTTGGTTTGAACCTTTATTCCATCTTCTACTGTAAATTCTGCTCTCTTTTCCATTGTAGTGTCTTTTCTTATTATACGAAAAATGTATTGGAAATGTTACAGATTTTAAATAAAAGGAAAAACCCCAGACTATCTTTTTGTATCTACGGTTCTTATGTGTCATAGTTGCAGGATTATCTGGGGTCGTTCTACTCAACTTCCTATGGACGAGGAAACGTCCTTTGAGTAACCATTGCCGAACATAGATGTTTGTCCACTGGAAGCAGGTTATTTAATCCCTACACTTCCTCCCAAAATAGGAGTCCCGCTACACTTACGGTCATTCCAGCTAAAACACTAAAAGACATCATCGACAGGGGATTCGTTCACGATGCATGTATCTGTGTCTTCGTCAAGACATGCATAGATTCTGCTACGAAGCGACTACCCAAGCCAATGACTTCCGGTTGGCATTTCTCGTAGGTGGTCGGGATTCGAACCCGAACTTCCCCTACTTAACCTTCGGGGCGTTCTATCCGTTAAACTATACACCTGTGTTATTGTGGCGATGGAAGGAATTGAACCCCCGTATGACCTGCTTGTACTTCATGTACCTTCGGGGTAGACACTTCACAGACAGGTTGCTTTTACCATCTTCAGCATACATCGCCTAAATTAAATATTTCGAAGAACGTGTTTCCAGAGTCAAATTGACACGGAATTATCACTCAAATTTTGAAGTGCCAAAAGGACTTGAACCCTTGACCTCCACTGCCTTACAGTGACGCTCTACCAACTGAGCTATAGCACTTTTCTACACGTGTGTATTGCGGACTTGGACAGGACTCGAACCTGCAATCTCTGCCCTTTTGAGGCATCGCTTTCCCAATTAAGCTACCAGTCCTTCCCGAAGAAACTTTTACGTTATTGTCTCTCAGGGAAGTCATTCAACCTGAACGTTACAGAATTGATGACATACAAATATACGAAAATAATTTGAATTTGTTACAAAGGATTGTGATTTTTTTTGGGTTTATATAAAAAGTTATTATCGCTATTGTTTTTAATTAAAACAAATCCAAGCTTACGATAAAACCTGTACAATCTTCTCAATTCAGAACCATATACATCTACTGCATATAATTGTAATTGAATGTGATGTACATTGGCGAAGTTAATTATATCCTGCATTACCAATGTGCCAATTCCTTGATTTCTATAACCCTTCTTAATTTTAATTAAGTTAATATAAATATATGGACATTCTGCATCGGGGTATAAAGTGAGTTTCAGGTCTTCCAGTTTGGATACGTACAATTGTTTTTTTAATTTAAAAACAAAGTCATTAATAATTTCCTGATTAAGTTCAGACATAAAAAACCCCTCACATAAATACTATGTAAGGGGTTTAACACCTGTCACCAATCGGACATTGCTGTCCAATATTTTTAATCTCTTGGGTCGCCTTCGAACATCATGGTTGGTTCTTCAATATCACCTTCCCAGATTGTCAGAAGTCGCCATTGTTCACCAGTTAGATTTGTACGTTCCAGCATTTTATTTGCCTGACTGAGATTGTAGATGCAAAAGCTGGCATCCATATCGGGATGAATTTCACCTTCTTCAGAAGTACCATCTTCACCGACAACCTGAAAGCCTACAACCTTTGCATCAGCTTTGAGTTCAGCAGTTTCAATGTAGGTGGGGAGTTGTTCATCTTCGCACCAACCCAATTCGTCACCTACGTTGACTTCATCAACGAACTTGTAATCTTCATTGGGTTTCACCCATGCTTTTATCTGAACATTATCACTCTGGCAATTTGGGCAAAGATAAACTGTTTTGGTTTTATTACCAGTTTTCAGTTCAGTGCCTTTGGCATCTTTGATTCCAGTAGGTACTGACATTTCCCGTTCATCTTCCAGTTCGAAATCAAAGACGTGCATTTCTGGTATATTCATTTCATCAACAGCATAATCCTGCATTGCATCAATCAGGTGAAGAATACCATCAAGGTCTTCAAATCTCAAATCTTCTTTCTTTTCAAGCTCTGAAATGATGTTCAACAGAGTGCTTTTCTGACTTCTGAGGTCAGTCCAATCAACGTTTCTTAAAAAAAGGGGAGCATCCTGTTCAGGCAGAAAATAATCAGCTTCTTTTGATGACCAATCAGTGTTGTATGCCGAATTCAAAGCTCTTTCATTTGCAGTTTTCTGGTCAGGCGCACCTACACTGAAGGTAGTTGAACTTACACGTTTTACTGTGACGTAAAAAATCTTATTATTGCTTTTCTTTGCCATGTGTGTGTTATTTTATTGGTTATATTACTTATACGAAAAAAACCCGGTGAATGTTACAACCGGGTTTAGTTTTTAGTCTTCCATTTCTTCTTCAGGGTCGCTTCCTGCAAGTGCTTGGAGTTCAAGAAGCGATAGTGATTCGAGAAAGGCACGTTCGTTTTCATTGTCTTCGTTTTCATCTCTCATTAATATTTCATCAATGAGTTGCTGTCTTAACGATTTCTTTTCCATTGCGTATTGTTTTATTATTATACGAACA
>JAFGOZ010000264.1 GCA_016926235.1 Bacteroidales bacterium
CTTTATGAAAATCCGGAAGCATTGAGTTGTTTAGAAAAACTAGGCTTAAAAAAACAGACTATATATGAGCGGTTCAAAGTTGGCTTTTCAGATGGAAAGTTAATAAATAGTTTGAGTAAAAAGCAAATTGAACAATTAAAAAAGTTAGGTTTACTCAGGGAAGATGGCAATGAGTATTTCATTAATTGCATCATCTTCCCTATTTTTAATGAAAACGGAAAAACTTCCTGCATTTATGGATTTAACACAAACACAAATGAATTCCTAAAACCAATTTACCTTGATAAAGAAATACCGGTATTCAATGAGAAGGCATCAAAGGTTTACGATGAAGTGATCCTGACAGAAAATATTCTCGATGCATTAAGTTTAATAGAATTAGAGATTGAGAACGTAATATCAATTAATGATTCTTCCAACATTACAGCAAGACATATTAAACTGCTGCAGGACAACAGGGTTAAAACAATAATACTTGCGATTCAAAATGAAATAACAGCTGACGCATTGAAAGATTTATTCGTTTCAGAAGGATTCAGGATTAAAACAATTTTACTCCATAATCCGCAATCTTCAATTAACGATGCCCTGCAGAAAGAACAAATAACAAAGTTAATACAGGAAGCAGAATTATTCAAACCAGAGGAAGAAAAGGGAATATTCAAAGCAACAAAAGACAGCCTTGGATATGTCTTTAATATTGATGAAATAACATACAAAATACAGGGATTTAAAGAAACAACAGTTAATGATTTTAAAGTACCGATAAAAGCAGAGTATAAGGGAGAGAGATTTCCGGACCAGGTGAACCTGCAGGTATCAAGATCAAGAGAATCATTTGCAGGCAAATTAAGTCAGGAGTTTAATATCGAGACAAAGAAGATAGAAAAGGGTCTGCTCCTGATATTTGATTATATGGAAAAGGAAAGGGAAAAAAGATTCTCAGGTAAAAAAGAGAACGAAAAAGAAGAGATGACAGAAGAAGAAAGAGAACTCGGATTATCATTTTTAAAAAGCCCTGATATTTTTAAAGAGATAGTTAATGATATGACAACATTAGGTTATGTGGGAGAAGAAAACAATAAACTTATTATATGGCTTGCAGGAGTGTCAAGGTTACTTCCGAAACCCATAAGCGTATTTATTCAGTCCCCTGCTTCAACCGGCAAATCATATTTATTGGAAACATTGCAGAGATTACTGCCGGCTGAAGTTGTGGAATGGATCACAAGCGTATCAGATAAGGCATTTCATTACATGGATGAAGATGCTTTTTCAGGAAAAATATTTATGATGGGAGAAGCATTGCATAATGAAGAAGTTGAAGGATACATACGCCAGATGCAGAGCGAGAACATGCTTACAAGAAGCGTTGTTGTAAAAGATCCTAAATCCGGAGAAATGAAAACAGTAACAATAAAGCATATAGTAAAGCTGGTATTTATGATGACTTCAACTGCAATGAAGGTTAACCTGGAGAATCTCTCAAGGTGCATGGTATTAAAGGTTGATGATTCCAAAGAACAAACAGAAAGAATACATGCAATGCAAAGGTATAAGAGAAGTTATGAAGGACACCTTGAAGAAAAACATATAGTACCTGAGATAATCAAAAAACATATTGCGGCTCAAAGATTATTAGAAAAGATAAAAATATATAATCCGTTTGAAAAATATATAAAGTTCCCTGCAGTAAGGGCAATTGCAAGACGCGGTCAGGAACAGTTTTTGGGTTTGATTGATGCGTCATGCACGGTCAGGCAGAAGCAGAAAACACCGGTAGAAAAGCTTGATCATTATGCTGGAGAAAAAGAAGTTATATATGAGTGTGATTTTGTAGATTACGATATTGCAAGAAAACTTTTTATTGAAGGAAAGTTATTGCAGACTGACAATGATCTGTCAAACGGGGTTATCATGCTGTATGAATCAATAAGAAAGATGATAAGAACAAAGGCAAAGAAGGAAAACTTGAAAGCTGAGGAAGTAAGTTTTATTCAAAGCGACGTAAGAAGTGTAACCGATTTATCGGTAAGCGCAGTAAAACAGTACTTAAGAATACTTGTAGAATATGAATATCTGCAATTAGTAGGCGGAAAAAGACACGGGACAAGATTTTGCTATAAGTTGAGGGAAGACAATCCAATAAATGAAATAGATATTTCAAGTATAATTCCAACAGTTGATGAAATTAAAAAATTAATTAATTAAACTGGGCAAAAGTGGGCACAACTGGACAATTGCCCAGTTTGTCACAAAAAACCAGATAAAATACAGGGTTTTTGAAGGAAAAGTAACTGGGCAATGATTTTTTGGAGGGAGACAGAGCCCCGCACTTTCTTAAAGATTTGAAAGTGCGGGACAGGAGGTAAAAAAACATGAATAACATATTAAATGAGTTTAAAAGTTACCTAAATCTTAAAGGCTTTAAAACTCGAGGCATAGAAGAAGAACTGAGGTCGATAAATAAATACCTAAATTATTCAGATGAAAATAGGATCAACATTTATACATTAAGCATAAAAGATGCGGAAGGATACAGAGAATATTTAAGACTTATGACTAAAGATGATGGAAGTTCAAAGTACAATCCAAAGACAATAAACAAGGAAATATCATTTTTGAGATTGTTCTATACTTTTTTAATATCAAAAGGCAGGGCATTCAAGAACCCATTTAATGACATTGAGAAGATGAAAGAAAGCCATAACCTTCCAAAGAATATTCTGACAATAGAACAGATGGAAAAGTTATTAACCGGTATTGAGGTAAAAGACAAAAATGATTTTGAGTTTAAGGTGCTGGTAGAATTGCTTTATTCTACAGGGGCAAGAATTTCAGAGATAGAGGAACTTACAAGAGATAGACTCAATCTAAAGACAGGATATATTAAGATAATAGATGATAAAGAGAGACAGGACAGAAAGGCAGTGTTGACAGAGTACTCTCTTGAGTTATTAAGGCTTTATGTAAGATATTTTTA
>JAFGOZ010000265.1 GCA_016926235.1 Bacteroidales bacterium
TAACCATAAAATGAATACTATGAAAATTGTTATTAATCCGGATTCTGTAACATTTGATGATCTTAAATCAAAATTGGAAACGAAATTTTCAGATTGCAAATTCAAAGTGAGGGCAAAGAACTTTCTTGTTGCTGCAAAATCCAGTTCTATAGGTTGTAATATTCTGCTTAGAAAGAACAAAATAATGGTGGCTGGGAATTTTCCAACTATGGGTGGTACATTTTTATTTATGTTATCAATCATATTATTGGGAGTGTTGATCCCACTTATTATATACCTTGCTGCATTTCACAAAAAAATGAAAGCATTGGAAAAAGAAATTGGTGCATACCTTATGGAAACATATGGTATTCCGCAAGCATAAAGATCAAACAACCCAAAACAAAAAGGCAGGTTAATATTTTAGCCTGCCTTTTATCACACACCATGAAAAAGCTAAAGGTTCCTGTATAGAATTGGATAAACTTTACAGGCAATACAAAATTGAAATATGGATGAAGGGGAAGTCAGATTATCTACTCCTACTGCTTTTTTATTCATCTTTGTTCTCTCATAATGATAGAAACGAATAACATCCATATTATTTTAATTTAGACTTGTTAAATATAAACAAATATGTGAAATAATTGTTCGGAATAAATACTATTTAACAAAGGTTTAACATTTCGTCAGGCGAAAGACGTAAGACGGTTAATGTGAGCTGGTATATGGAAGGATAGGGTGAGAGCAGAATACTACAGGTATCGATACTATAGGGTTAGCTGTCAATATCTTCTAATTTTGTATTTTCGTTACCAAAACGGGAAGAAATCATTCCTATTATTTCATTTGCACTGGTTTCAATAGGTTTATTAGTAACATTGATCACGGTGAATTTACCTTTTTCAAACAACAGGTTTGCATATTGTATCTCTTTTCTAACATGTTCTTTATCTATGTATGATTCATTTATAGCATTCTTCAATTGCATAACACGTTTATAACGTTGGGATATAAGTTGGTTTATATTTATACTAAGTCCGAAGACCCTTTTGGGATCAACTTTAAATAAGGCTTCCGGAGGTTCAATACCATATACGATTGGAACATTGGCTACTTTCCAACCAAACATTGACATATAAACGCTTAATGGAGTTTTTCCGGTACGGGAAACACCTGCAAGAATTATTTCTGCATCGTAAAGTCTTTCTGTATCTAATCCATCGTCATGATTTAAGCTATATTCGATAGCTTCAACGCGTTTAAAATATTGAGCGTTAATGCGTCTGTATAATCCGGCAACATTTACAGATTTCATTCCAAGCTCTTGTTCCAGGTAATTGGCTAAAGGGCCCATTAAGTCAATATGTCTAACTTGATTTTGCTCGCAAGCTGTAGTGAGTATATTTCTAAGTTCAGTGTTTACCATTGTATGAACCAGAAGCCCTTTGTATTTTTTCACTTTATGGACAACATCTTCTATTTTTTCTTTGGTTTGTACTTCAGGAACTACAATAACCGGGATTTTGTTATCAGGGTATTGAATAAGCAAAGAATGTACCATAGTGTGTCCGGCGAGACCTTTACCACCGGATACAACAAATATTGGATGGAATTTCTCGGTTAATTCGTTATCCTTTAATGATTTGTCCATAACACGAAGTTATGTATTAATTTGATTTATTAGTATATAATAAATAACATATAGGAAATTAGGTTAGTTCACATGCAAGAGAAAAATGATGAAAAAATAAAAATCCCCACATATATGCGGGGATTTTGGGGCGGTGACGACGAGACTCGAACTCGCGACCTCCGGCGTGACAGGCCGGCATTCTAACCAACTGAACTACGCCACCATTTTCAATGCAAAATTACGAATTTCCTCCGTATTTGGCTGTGCAAAAATAGTGCTATTTTTTTTTCTTCCAAACATTAGAGCTAAAAAATGTGAATTCTCATGTTAATTTAACACAAGTTAATTTAGGTGAGATATTTATTAGATTGATTTTCATTGGCCCCTGCCGTTAGGTTGGGGGTAATAAATTAAATTTTAAAACCAAAATACTCAGAATTTTGTGCATTTCTTCATTATTAGAAATTAATTTTGCCATCTGGTGAAATCCAGGGGCTATGGGAAAAAAATTATATGGAATGTTTTATTATTATACTTCCGACTAAAATTAACTTTTAAATATTGAGAAATTTACATTTCCATATTTCTTGTGATTGAAGAACTTTTCGTGTGATGTAAAGTTGTTTTTTCCACCATGTTCAAGTATAAACCAACCACCAGGTTGTAATATTTCATTGTCAAAAATAAGTTGTGGAATTTCAGGTATTTTTTGAAAATCGTATGGAGGATCGGCAAAAATTAGTGAATAGCTTTTTTTGGCATTAGTAATAAATTTTATACAATCTGCACGATACACTTTTAACTGTGTGTAATTCAAGTCAGATGCAGTTTTCTTGATAAAATCAAAATGCATTGGATTAAGTTCTACTGTATCGATAGATTGGCATCCCCTGGAGGCAAACTCATAACTTATGCTACCTGTACCTGCAAATAGGTCCAGTACTGAAATATCTTCAATATTAAAATGATTGGTTATTACATTAAACAGCCCTTCTTTAGCAAAATCTGTTGTAGGTCTGGCTTTAAACCTCTTACCAGGATCTATTCTTTTACCCTTATTTATGCCACTAATTATGCGCAAGAAAGTAGGTTGAAAAGGTTCATAAAGTTTTGAAATTGCTCTTTTCTAATAACTTCGCTGATGGAATATTTGGACTGGACTTCTAAAGGTCTTACATTTTTAATATATTCGGATAGTTTATTAACGTGATTGTCAATATCTAATCCGTTGCTTTGTATAAAAAGGTCTGTATTTTCAAAGGGAAGGTTAAATTCATTAAGAACATAACTGATAAAGAATATCAGGTCGTCAGAAGTTTTGTAATTAAAAGTATTGAAAAGAAGCAGGCTTTTTGCTTTTGTAATAGCAATATCAAAAAAATCGCTATGAAGCTGTACAAAAACACTATAACCAATAAGTGAGGTGTTTTTTGAAAGGTTAAGTTGTAAAAAAGGGGTCGCGTGATGACAAAATTTAGCATTTTTGAACTTTCGGGTAATATGAATAGCTATTTGGTTTGGTACGGTGAACACATTGATTCCATCAATATCTGAGATCATGTCATAATGCAACTCGTCAAGTTCATCCATATGTTGATTGAACTCGAAGTATTTTTTCAGATTCTTAACATCGAAAAATATTGCCGGAACTAATGTACATCTTTTTGTACAATGCATAAAAATTACGCTGTCAAATTCTCCTGTAAGTTCGTTATCATCATCAAGAATATCTTTAATTTTCTTGTAAAAATCTTCTTTAAGTAGATCTTCTTTAATAGGATAATGTTTGAATACAATGTATTTATTAGCTAGTTTATCCAGTATACAAAAAGAAAGTCCATTCAATGCAATTTGAATGGACAACTTATAGTTGGAAAAATTTGTTTTATCAAATGAAGTGTCGATGCGTTCAATAAATTGCATGACTATTCCCAGTTTCCTGCGTTGTTGTTAGCTTCCTCCAATGAACCAACTTTTAATCCGGCAAATCCGGTAAGGGATCTCTTAAGGTCATTTAAATTTTCAATTAGCTGAGGATCCAATCCGTCAAGAAGCACATTGTTGGTAACTGAAGCTTCGAAAACTTTAACATTTACCTGTGCTGCAGTTTTTATTGTAGCTGTATCCATATTGAACATAATCCCACTTCTGAATGGTACATAACCTATGGAGTCGGCCGGATATTTGGCTTTGAAGATAGTATCTTTTACAGCAATCTTTGTTTTAACCATTTTTACCAGTTTAAGCTTGATAGCCTCTTGAAGATCAAGAGTATCAGGGATTTCCCCATCAGGTCTTTCAATTTCAATAGAATCCTTTTTTATAAATTGAACCAAATCATCAAAATTAGGAGTATAGTTACTATATTTTGACTTATAAGCATCTTGCACTGATCTAATATCTTTTAATTTTGCTATGGTCATTTCATACCTGGCTTCCTGTTCTCTCTGGAATTCAATGGGTTTCATAATGCTTTTTACTAAAAGATAACCTACTCCCAGGATTGCTACCGTCAAAATAATTTGTAGTATTGTTTTCATTTGTCCTTTTTTAATTTTAGGTTTGGATGCAAATTTAAAAATAAAAA
>JAFGOZ010000266.1 GCA_016926235.1 Bacteroidales bacterium
CTTCTTTAATTCGATTCATTTTTATCAAATTATTTTCAGCTAAAATACAAATTTATCTCATAAAACAAGATAAAATTATCAAGTTGCTGTGAGTGCGTGGGCAAAATTGCACTCTTTGGCAAAGCTTTGGTTGCAGCGTTGGCTCGTGGGGCTTTGGCAATGTGTGCAATGTGGGTGGGGTTTCTTTCTTTTTTTGCGGGGGGAAGAAAAAAACAAAATAAATTTCCATCAAATTTGCGCTGTCCTGTCAAAAAGCTAAATCCTTTCTTATTTCAATTTTATCACTATTGTATCTGTCTGGTCGTCTGTCTTTTTACACTTGTTGCCAAACATTATAATAAACGCAGTTGTTTTTATCCATATTATAGCGCAATGTTTTTTTCATCGTTACTATCTGATGTAACGAAGATATCAAAAAAAAATTTATTTCGCAGCTTCAAAATGCTTAAAATAAAAGCAGGTGTTTTTATCCTTCGTTTTTTAACAAAAAGCACAACTTTTTGTACCCCCCTAAAAGTTCCATTATCCTTGCATTACAAAAAAAGCACAACTAAAATTACCTCTAAAATACCCGTCGTAACTGAAAATAGAAAATTTTATTATTTGTCAGGTTTTATTGCTGTCTTGAACAGGTTTCCTAAAATAATAACTTGATTATTTTGAAAACATAGTTTAACTTACAGTTTTTTATAAATAATCAGTTATGAAAAAATATACAGGAGCGATTCTCCTTACCCTGCTGTTATCAGGTGGTTGTGTGGTTAGTGAAAACACATCCCAGCCGGTAAAGAAAACCGATACAGCTGTAAAAGACCAGAACAAACCGGCTATTTATTCTGTAAAAACGGAAACTTTGCCAAACGTTGATAATATAGAGTTTACACTTGTATGCTACTCATCTGAATCATACTCGTGTGAAAGCTATGTAGTGAAAAGTACAACCTGTAAAAAGCCCAGGGCCCTGCCCTTTATGTCACTATTGATACCTATTGGATGCACAGGTGTAATGGCTGCAAGCGGATTTGATGAGAGTACAAAATTTTTGGTATTCTCATGGGTACTGCCCATTGCTTTTATGGGAAGCAAATGGACCAAAAACAGTACATCAAGCAGTAATAAGCCCGGACCGGAAATGACTTACTACAGCGATCCTGCGCCATTAAAAAATAAAAAAATAAAAGTAAAGGCCGGAACAATGACGAAGTATTACACCTCCGATGCAGGGGGTAAAATACGTATTAATCCTGAAGATTTGGAACTCACGAATTTTACGGCACCCCAGGATGTGGAATTTCAATTCGCGGTGGATGATACTCCCTTTGAAAATTCCCTTACTATTTCCTCAGTAAACTGGACAAATCCTTATGTGCGGGTGATAGCAAATCAAACACCCGTAGTTGCTGAAAAGGGTAACCGAAGACTTGTTACAGGGGTTAAAGGAATGGATTTTGAGTACCTGTCAATACTCGGAGACTACTATAAAGTAAAGTGTAATGAAGAAAATGCATTTATAGCTACAAAAGATGCACAATTGGTATATGCTACACCGCGAACTTTAAATACCGCCGATATTGACTACCGCCTTTTAATAAAAGACTATGTAACCGACAAAATAACCAAATGGCAACAACAAGGTGAATTTGAAAAAGATGCTGAATACCTGAACAGGGTAAATGAAGAAAACCGGCAAAAACAAATAGACGTTTACACCCGGGAAGCGATCATCTATTATGGAAAAGAGAAGGTAAACCTGTCAAACCCTGCGTTACACAGGTATGATCCCAACCATGAAACCTTTAAAATTACCTTTGAAAATGGTACTGAAATTTTGTTGCCTGTACCTATAGACGAAGCACCGCAATTCAAAGATAATTTTAAGAGTATTCATATAATAAATCCCGAATTCGGATTGTATCAAAATCAGTTTGTACTTACCTACCTTACTTTCCGGATGGATGATTCTAAATCATACCAATATGATGCCTCAAAATCCGTTGCATATGGCAAGAATGCTGTTTTTACAGTGAATTTTAAAAATGTGGATATCCAGGTTGACGACGTGCAAATAGCCAAAGCTCAGGATGCGGAACAAAAAACGGTTAATATTACAATAGGAAGACCGGATATTGATGTAAACATCCCGGAAACGGGAACTAGTAAGAAAAATACCTATGCCCTTATCATTGGCAATGAAGATTACAGCTCATACCAGACCGGGCTTGATAAGGAAAGCAATGTAGATTTCGCCGCCAATGATGCTGAAATATTCAAAGCCTACCTGATCAAAACCCTCGGAGTACCTGAAAAGAATATAAACCTTCTTGTAAATGCCACATACGGGCAAATGAAGCAGGGTATTTCCAAAATAAAGAAACTGATTGAACTCAGTGACGGGAAAGCAGAAATATTCTTTTACTATTCAGGACATGGCCTACCCGATGAGGTGACCAAAGAACCTTACCTGATGCCTGTGGATATTACTGGTACCAATGTTACTTCGGCTATTAAAGTAGAGGATATTTATAAAGAGTTTTCCGAATTTCCATCCGCACGTGTAGTGGTAATACTGGATGCCTGCTTTAGCGGGGGAGCCAGAAACCAGGGCCTGGTAGCACTTAAAGCGGTAAAAGTAAAACCAAAGGACAATGCAATTAACGGGAATATCCTGGTAATATCATCCAGCACAGGCGAAGAATCCTCCAATGTATATAAAGAAAAAATGCATGGTTTGTTTACGTACTACCTGCTGGAAAAACTTCAACAATCCCAGGGCAACATCACGTACAAGGAACTGTTTGATTACCTGCAAAAAAAGGTTAGTATCGAATCCGTCCTCCTGCTAAATAAAACCCAGACACCCCAGATAAGTGGCAGCCAGGATGTAATGGATGTATGGGAAGATTGGAAGCTGAGGTGAGGTTAAAGTTTTTGCTTTCAGCGATCAGCTGTCAGCTTTTAGCAGCAATGGACTGAATTTTTTGGGTTAGTTGAGAAAGACACGGTTGGTGTTTATGCTTGACATAGTGCAAATCCAACCTAACAGAGTCTGCCCTGAATAAGAAGTTGCACTAAGGTATTGTCCATTTACCATAGAGTTCTGTATGTGTTCGATGAAACTTTATGAAATATAGAGATTGAAAAAAGCATGACATTCTGATATTTTGTTATTTTTGTTGCGTCACATATTATAGTACTGTTATACACTATTAATGTTTTATCAGAATGAAAAAAAATCTACAGATCTGTTTGACTTTATTTATTTTCTTTTTAACGGGTTATAATCTTTTCACACAGGTATTAGACCATCGCTGGAACAGGCTGGTTTTTGAAAATGACGATGCCTGGTATGCAACGGATGAAGCCAAAGCTATTGCCGAAAATGTATTGCTTTACCAGAGAGATATTGGTGGCTGGCCAAAAAATATTCAAATGCAAAAACCCTTATCCGATGAAGAAAAGGAAGAACTGAAGAAAAAGAAATCTTCCACGAATGATTGCACAACAGATAATAGCGCTACATTCACTGAAATGACTTTCCTTTCGAGAATTTATAAGCAAATACCTGACAAAAGATACAAAGAAGCATTTATAAAAGGATTGATATATTTACTTGATGCGCAATACAGTAACGGGGGATGGCCTCAGTTTTATCCCCTGGAAAAAGGATATTCAAGACATATTACCTACAACGACAATTCTATGGTTAATATAATGACATTACTGGATGGCTTAATCCAAAATAAATATTCTATTATTCCTGATTCATTGTTATTGGAAAAATCGAAAATTGCCTTCGATAAAGGCATTGATTGTATTCTTAAAACCCAATATTTCCAAAATGGTGTTCTTACGGCCTGGTGCGCCCAGCATGACGAAAATACATTACAGCCGGCAAAAGCAAGGTCGTATGAATTGCCCTCACTGAGCGGACAGGAATCTGCAGGAATCGTTCTGTTATTGATGTCTGTCGATAATCCTTCCGATGCAATTAAGGCTTCCATTAATAATGCTGTAAGCTGGTTTGAAAAGACAAAAATTACCGGGTCGCGGATTGAAAGATACAAAAATGAAGCTGGCGAAAAGGAAAAAAGCATAGTCTCCGATTCATTGGCTCCTGCATTATGGGCCCGCTTTATGGAATTAGAAGATAATACACCTTTTTTCTGTGACAGGGATGGCATAAAAAAATCCTCTTTGGACCAGATAGGCCATGAAAGGCGAATTAGTTACAAATGGTATTCGGATGCCCCTCAAGAGGTACTTGATAAATACCCTGTATGGAAAGAAAAATGGGATAATGAAAAGAAGAATTAAAAGGAGTCTGAATACAGGAGTCAGAAGTCAGGAATCAGGATAACTTCTACTTCTACTGCCCCTGCCGCTCCTTAGCCTTAACCTTAGCCTTTTCCCTTTTGTCTTTTGCCTTTTCCCTTTTCCCTTCTTCCCTATCCTTTTTAGTTAATAAAACTTAAAATCACGATCGTACCTAAACACTTCTCCCTAAAAGGAGTTAATTTTGGTATTAATTGTTCCGGTTATTTTTTGAATATAATGGTAACAAACACAAAAACCCTGTTCCATCAATTTGGCGAAAGGGCAAAGCCCCTGATCCTCGAAAACCGAAAAATCATCCTTCAATTTCTTTTCACAGTCTTCTTTATTGCCCTGGGCATCTGGTTTGTCAAACACGAACGTGCCGAAGTTAACGAGATAAAGAATTCTCTCGCAATGGCTAAATGGCAGTGGGTACTTATAGGCCTTTTTATTACAGCCCTTTATATTTTAATGCAAAGTTTAATGTATGTATTATCCTTTGCCTCTTTGCGTAAAAAAGTCTCCCTATTCGATTCGATCATCCTGTTTTTAAAACGAAATTTTATAAGTGTGTTTTTACCGGCTGGCGGGGTTTCATCGCTGGCTTTTTACTCCGGAGAAATTGAAAGTAAAGGTATAAAGAAAAGCCAGATCCATTTTGCTTCTTCGATATACGGTTTTATAGGCATACTATCTGTTTTTATTATTGCCATACCGGCTTTTGCCTACTCACTTCTTAAGGGCACGGTTGGTCGTAATGAAGGGATTGCATTGGCAACAGTATTACTGCTCATGGGCGCTGTTCTGGGAATATACCGCTCAATTATTAAAAAAGGGGGGATATACACTTTACTGGTAAAATTCTTCCCTGCCTCTGAGGTATTTATGAATGACCTGCGGAGCAGTAAAATACACCGGGGAAATTTTCTGCTTACGATAGTTACATCCATCCTTATCGAGATCTGTGGTATCACCCATCTGTACATCGCCATGATAGCCCTGGGCATGGAACCTTCATTGTATGCCGCGATTATGGGCTACATTATTTCCGTAATATTTCTTATTGTTTCTCCTTTCCTGCGAGGCTTTGGAGCTATAGAGGTTTCTATGGCCTTTGTATTGATACGTTTTGGTTTTGGTAATGTACAGGCTATAGCCATTACCTTTCTTTACCGCTTCTTCGAATTTTGGGTCCCCCTCTTTACGGGAATTCTTGCTTTTACCTCAAAAATTAACAAAATTCTTTTACGGATAATACCTGCTCTCTTCCTACTGGGATTGGGAATTATAAACATCGTATCCGTTTCAACGCCTGCAATTTCTGAAAGACTTGCATTGCTAAAAGGATTTTTACCTGTGGGCTTGATACATGCATCTAACTTCCTAGTAATGCTGGCAGGTTTACTTCTACTTGTAAATGCAGCCTTTATGCTTAAAGGATTAAGAGCAAGCTGGTGGTTTGCATTTATCCTGAGCACTTTTTCAATAATAGGGAATATCACCAAAGCTATCGACTTCGAAGAGGCCATCATAGCATTTTTGGTCATCATCGTGCTGCTTGCCACGAAGAAGGAATATTATATTAAAACTAACCCAAAGCTTCGGAACGTGGGAATACAGACATCACTATTCCTAACGGCAATAGTCATAATATACGGTATTATTGGCTTCTATTACCTGGATAAAAAACATTTTAATACAGACTTCAGTCTGCTGCAATCAGTAAAATTCACGCTTCAGAACTACTTTCTTATTCGTAGTGAAAGCCTTGTACCGGCCGGACAGTTTGCAAAATATTTTCAAACGTCCATTAATGTGAGTGGATTCCTATCCATTACCTTCCTGTTATATACGCTTATCCAGGCATATAAACCACAAAAAAACGTATCTGACGAGGAAATGACCCGGGCAGGAGAATTGTTGAATTCGTATGGCAAATCAGCACTCGGTTATTTTAAGCTATATCAGGATAAGTTGATATTCCTTACAGAAAATAAAAAAGCATTTATTTCATATCGTATCTCAGGAAGCTTTGCCATTGTATTGGAAAATCCGGTAGCTGAAAATACCGGGGAGATGCAAAATGCCATCAGAGAATTTGATAAGTATTGCAACCAAAACGGGTTGAAAAGTATATATTACCGAGTACCCGAAGAGTCTTTGGATATTTACAGGACTTTGCGAAAAAAAAATTTGTTTATAGGCCAGGTAGGAGTTGTTGACGTAACACTGTTCAACCTGGAAGGAGGAAATAAAAAATCGTTACGAAATGCTATCAATAAGGTAAAAAAGGAAGGGTTTAAAACCACCCTTCATCAACCACCAGTCAAGGATGGGGTATTACAAAAAATTAAGCATGTAAGCGATGAATGGCTTCATGACACAGGCAGGAAAGAAATTGTATTTTCACAGGGCATGTTTATCTGGAACCAATTGAAACAACAGACCATCATCACAGTTGAGAACGAGGAGGAAAAAGTAATAGGTTTCCTGAATATTGTACCCGACTATTTTAAAAATGAAGCAACATATGATCTGATAAGGAAAACGCCGGATGCCCCGCATGGTGTGATGGATTACATGCTTATAGAACTTTTCAATTACTTGAAAGACCAGGAAATTCAGTATATAAACATTGGATTTGCACCCCTGAGCGGGCTGAACGATCCGAATACATTCGCAGAAAGATCTATGCAATTTGCCTATGAAAAAATTCGATCCTTCTCACAGTATCGTGGACTGCGTGATTTTAAAGAGAAATTTGAACCCGTATGGAGCAACCGGTATTTGATTTACCAGCATGATTATGACCTGTTGAAAATACCTTCCATACTCTCTAAAGTAATAAAACCCTGATGATATGAAAACCACGGAAAGATATATTTATGCTTCTGCCATTGCATGCCTGGTCGTTTGTATTGGTGAATTTGCTTTTTTGTTTATACTGGGAGCCGGTTACCCAGGGTACAATCACCTTAAGGATACCATGAGCCAGCTGGGAGCTTCTGCCAGCCCGGTTTCTTCCATAATTTCTGCATGGTGGATAGTTATGGGCTTACTGTTGATTTCCTTCGGAACTGGTTTTTATAAAGCTTTTATTAAAAAAAGCAGATCGACACGTCTTGCCTCCCTCATTTTTATTTTTTACGGATTGGGAGAAGGACTGGGTTCGGGATTATTTAAAGCAGACCGTATACCTGATGGTATACCTGTTACTACCATTATACATGATACCCTTGGAGGGATTGGTGTGCTGGGCATATTGTTTCTTCCCCTGGTAATGCAAAAGATTATTACGAAAGAAGAAAGACCTTCATTTTACCGCTTTTCGAATATTATTTTTATTATAGGATTAGCCACTATACTGTTATTCCTTTGCAGGTACCTGCCCGATAAGGATAATTTCTTCGCTGTGTATAAAGGATTGTGGCAAAGAATGTTTATGCTGAACACGTATATTTTTATAGCCACACTGGCTATACTGACAATACGGGAAATAAGTAAAAAATAGAGTAAGAAAATACTTTATATTATGGAATGTTCCTCGTGTGCGGTTTCCTTTGGCAACCATGGTGCGTATTCTTATCCGCTGTTAATGAAGGTTTTTTTAATGAAATCAGGCTCAAACATCAGTTGGTAATGATGCAATACATATTGAAGCAATAATCTTGTCTTTACTACTCAATTCTTTTATCAGATAATTCTACCTGAAATAATTGGCCCTATGATGAAATGGACTTTAGTGCTAAATTTTATCAAATGACAAATCAATGATGAAGCAAACTGGGCTTTAGCGCTTCTACCAATTGTTTCTTTCTCCGGACTGCAATGATATTATTTCAATTTATAACAGATATGCTTTCAGGCCTTTCTGTGTAACTTAGCAGACTTAATAGTCAACTTCGCTTATACTTTCATTTGTATCAAAATTAACCAGAACCATCGGCCCTGAACCTTCATATATTTCATGTGCCATGTTAACAAATATGGTCAGACACTATAATTCTATGTTTAATAATTTGTGGTACTTTAGCTTCACGAAAACGTCTTATTCATGTTTGTCAGAAAAAAATATCCAGTATTTGTTGCTGTTTATATATATTTATCAACATAAATTCAATTGAATAATGTTCACTAAAAAACTATATATATATATATTATTTTTTTAACTATTGCAAAAGTATCATTGGCCAAATCCGGTGCAGATACCTCTACTATTCGTAATTACATAAAAAAAGCAAATTTTTATTATTCGATTAATATTGATACGTCCATCTTTTACAGCCGTCAAGCATTGATGAATGTATCCAATATAAACGACTCCGTTCTTGCCTGTAAAGTTTATGAAACCCATGCAAAATCTTTTTACTATAAAAACCGTTATGATTCGGCTGAATATTTTTATAAAATGGCCATTAAAATAGTGCCGAAAGATTCTTTGTATTATTTATCAAATCTTTATAATTCGTATAGTTCGGCGCTAATTATGGTTAATAAGTATGATACAGCACTGTATTATATTATAAAATCCTTTGAGATAAATAAAAAACTCGGGTTAAAAAAGAAATTAATGTATAACTATGCTAATTTTCAGGGAGTATACAGGTGCTTGGGAGCATTTGATATATCTACTAGTTATATATTCAAAGGTCTGCCTATTGCCGAGGAATATAAAGATACTGTTATGATGATTAAGTTTCTTCAGGCTTTAGGAAATAACTATTCATTCATTAATAGTTGGGATTTATCGATTTTTTATAGTAAAAAAGCATTAGACTATTCACTTGTATTAAATGATTATTTATTAGCCAGTGAATTGGCCAATACAATTGCTCTGGCATATGGCAATAATGGAAACAAAACAGAAGGCGTTAAGTACCTTCATTTATCTTATGATTATGCTCATGAGATAAATTATTCTGCAATGGAAGCTATGAGCCTGGTAAACCTGGCATCATTTCTTGTTTCAGATAATCAATATGATAGTGCGTTGTATTATAATGCAAAGAGTGATAGTATTGCCAGGAGTATCAATTATATATCCGGTATTACAGCCACAGATATTATTTATGGTCAAATCTATCTCGAAACAAAAAAGTATGACCTGGCCTTAAAATACCTTTTACATGCTGCTAATAGTAAAGAGCATGGAGAAATATCTTTGATAAACCGGGCATACTATTATTTAAGCACTTTATACGAGGATAAAAATGATTTTAAGAATGCCTACAAGTATTATAAGATATATTCTCAAAATAATGATTCCTTAATAAACGAACAAAAGGCTGAAGAAATAGCCAATCTTAAAATGCAATATGAATTAAACAAAAAGCAAGAACTGATGGATGCCATTACCAGCCAAAAAGAGGCTGAAATGCAAGCCGAGAAAATGAGGTATAAGTTTATTAAAAATATTACCATTATTGGTGCAGTTGCTTTCGCTATTATTACCATACTTTTAGTTATTTCCTATAGAGGCATGCAGAAACAAAAAATAACTAACCTGAAAAACGAAATTAATAGCTATCGACAACGATTAATGGCACAACAAATGAATCCTCATTTTATTTTCAACATGTTAAATTCGATCCAGTTTTTCATCTATGAGAATAAGAAAGAAGAATCGATGAATTTTGTCTCCCAATTTGCCCAACTGATGAGACTTAACTTATATAATTCCCAGAATGATATTATTACTATAAAAGATGAGATTGATGCGCTTAAAATATATCTTGAACTTGAAAAAATAAGGTTGGTAAATAAATTCGATTATTCCATTGAAATAGATCCGATGATTGATATTGAAAAACAACTGGTGCCATCGTTTTTAATTCAGCCATTGGTAGAAAACTCAATAAAACATGGAATCTCATCCATTGAACACAAAGGCTTTATTCAAACTAAAATTGCCCTTAATGATAGCAGCCTTGTATACTATATTATGGATAACGGTATTGGTTTTAAAAGATCAAAAGCTAAGAAAAATGATAATAAACATAATTCATACGGATTAGAATTAACAAAAAAGAGAATTTTTTTAATAGGAATATTGAATAATAAACAAACAGGTTTTACTTTTACAGATATATATGATGAAAATGAAGAATGTATAGGTTCGAAAGTGGAACTTATTATTCCCGCCTCACTTCAATTAATTTAAGGCATAAATGCAAAAGTTAAAAACCATTATCGTAGAAAATGACCCTAAATCACTCTCATTGTTACTTTCGCTAATCTCGGATTATTGCCCCGAACTTGATGTAACAGCAACCGTTACAAACATTCAGGATGCCGTAAAACAAATACTTCATCAGCAACCCGGTCTGGTTTTTTTGGATATGGAGCTGGATGATGGCGCTGGCCTGGATGTTTTAAACCAGATTCCTGTAAAAAACTTTAAAACCATTATCATTTCCGGATTTAGCGAATATGCCATTAATGCCTATCAGTTCGAAGTGACCCATTATCTTTTAAAACCTGTTTCTATACGTGACCTGCGTATTGCAATTGACAGAGTTTTGCCAAGTGAAAATAAGATTGAAAACACAAATAAAAAAAATAGAAAAAACTATTTATAGTCCTCATTTTCAAAAAAAAATACAGATCTCAACCGGCGAAGGAATTAAACTTATTAATCTCAACGATATAGAATATTTTGAGGCAGATGGATCGTATACTAAAATACATTTTATCGATAAAAACTTCATATTATCCTCAAAACATCTAAAAAACTATGAATCAGTTTTATCCGAGAGAAACTTCTATCGCATAGGCCGTACACATATTATTAACCTTGATTGTATTAAGGGGTACAATAAACATACCGGCGGACCAATATCAATGGAAAATGGTTGTATTATAGTGATTCCGAGACGGAAAAAAGAGGAATTTATAAACTATCTGAATTCATACCTGAATATCCTGTAAATACGAATTGTATAGGTTTTACAAATTACTTTACACTAAAATCATTGAAAGGTTATGACAAAATATTTACCATTCATTTAAAAGAATTGACCATTCAATAACTCACTTCTTACCATTTATATATTGTATTTGCCGGGGATTTAATTTGTATTCAAATTTGACGTGTTATTAAATAATAACATTGTATTATACTCACGGATTAAGAACCAATATGGCATTTTTTATTCTTATCCTCAGGAATCCATCAATTCTAGATTACACAATTGCTCGTCCCGGTTAGGTTAGCGCCGGGACTTCTTTTTACAACTTGATTCGATCGTATATTTATTGTTCAGGGAAAAAAGATAATGTTAAACAACTATCTGAAATAATTCGACAAAAATGGCTTACAAATACGAATATTATGAAAAAAAATCATTCAATCATTCTTGGATTTTTACTGATCCTGACATGCAGTTATGGACTTTCACAAACCATTGTATATGATACAGAGGTCCAAGGATTTTGGACTAAAGCAAGTTCTCCCTATATTATACTAAGGGATATTACTGTTCCAGAAGACACATCTCTTATCATAGAACCGGGTGTCGAAGTTGAATTCGCCAAGGGATATGGAATGCAGGTCAAAGGAAATTTGCTGGCGATTGGTGAAGATGACAACAAAATCGTATTTACCTCCGCCGATACAATTTCTGTTAAAGAAAATATCACCAATGGATGGAAGGGTATTTCAATAGATGGAGAAAATACTGATACCAGTATCCTTCAAAATTGTGTCATTGAATATGTATATAGTGGTGATAACAACTATGGCCAATTTCAAGGTGCTGTAAATATATATAACAGAACCGCAATTATCAGGAATTGTAAAATACATAAAAACACAGGATACTATGGCGGGGGGATATACTGTTCAGATGTGGCTGATATTATTATCCAAAACTGTACTATCAAAAATAACAAGAGTCAACATTACGGAGGTGTATTTATCCGTAACTCAGAAGCGATGTTGTTGAATAATCTTATTGCAAACAATGGTATGAATTTGATTGTTATTGGCTCGAATCAGAATTCGGATACCATTAATATCTTTAATAATACAATAGTTCAAACCGATGTCTTTTCCGGATCTGTTTGGGGTGGCTGTATGTTCATGATTAGCAATATTTCGGTTAATATTTGCAATACAATAATTTATGGTAAATATGATAAAACCCTTTATGAGCCTGAAATTATAAGGATATCAAATTCAGACTATGCTTCTTTTAATAATTGTATCGTGGAAGGGGGTAGGAAGAATATCAGAATTGACAACAGCAGGGTTGAAATGAATAACCTTTATGATGCGACACCCGGTTTTGTAGACGGTACTGACAATAATTATCAGTTATCCGACAGTTCATATGGTATCAACTCAGGTAATAACTATCCCGCACATATCCTTTCATTCATGCCCGTTGATTTAGCAGGTAACCAGCGTATTTATGATGATGCCTCAGATATAATCGATGTCGGTGCTTATGAATATCAGGGAAACCAGTTGGCCAACAGGCCTCCGTCGATCAATAATCCGGGCACACACCATTTGTTAGTCTCAACTTCAAAAGAGATGCGTTTCAGTTTTTCAGATGTAGATCCCTCAGATAGCCATTTATTATCAATATCATCAGATAACCCTAATATTACTTTAGGTGCATTGTCATCACAAACCAATAACGCCATATATAGAATCACTCCTATGCCTGGCTGGAGCGGTACTGCAAATATTGTACTTTCTGTTTCAGATAATCACAGTGCCCGGGATATTGATACATTTACGGTTGAAGTTAGTAATTCCATCGATTATAATATTACCGAAAATACTGTTTGGGATACTGATACGGTTTTTATTGAAAATTATTTTAGTATATGCGCAGGAGCAACCCTTGAAATCCGCCCGGGGGTGAATATTTGTTTTTTAGATAACCATTCTATTGGAGTTCAAGGGATCTTAAAAGCCCTCGGCACACCTGGCAACAATATAGTCTTTTCCTCTCTGGATACAAGCGGATTCAGCCGCAATGCGCACAAAGGATGGGGTGGAATCGTATTATGGAATGAAACTGACAGCTCAGTATTTAGTAATTGTGTCTTCGAATATGTAAAGAACAAGTCAGTTCTGACAATGAATGAAAATACAAATGCAGATTTTGTGAATTGTATTTTCAGAAAAAACATGGCATTGACCGACTATAACAATCCCTCTGTAATACAGGGTAATAAATCAGCACTATACATTGGTAATTGCCTTTTTTATGATAACCAGTCAATGTATGCCACCATCATGATGGATGAGCCGCAGATAATAATGTGTAACAGTGTTTTTTATAATAATAAAGCAACTTTTGCAACAACTGATTTAAGATACCAGGGGAAAGCCTTAATGAAAAACTGTATTTTCTGGAATAATAACAACAGAGACTGGCAAATCGAAGCACTTTACCTGGATAGTCTGGATATTTCAAATTGTTTCATTGAAGGAGGAATACCGACTATATCCAACTATGGAACAGTATCCAACGTGGAATCACTGTTTGATGTCTATCCAAAATTCAACGATCCGTTAAATGGGAACTTTCACCTTACATCTAATTCACCCTGTATAAATGCCGGAGTTAATGATTTCTTTCTAAGCAAACTGGAGGATATGGATATGGAGGGAAACAACAGGATATATGGTGATGCTGTGGCTTTACCTGATATTGGTCCCTATGAATATCAGGGAGAACCATCGAACAGGCAGCCGGTGCTTGAAAAGATTGAAGACAAAACCTCTATGCTCGGAAAACCTCTTCATGGCAAGGTAAACTTTTTTGATGCTGATGAAGGTAATACGCATACTTTATATGTTACCAGTGATAATGCCAATATTACCGTTCAGGGATTATCTGGTGACACAACGGGATCAACATATTCTTTGGTTCCTGCAACCGGTTATTCAGGTGATGCAGTGATTTCTGTTGTTGTGGAAGATAATGGCGGCTTGTACGATAGTATCTCCTATAACCTGCATGTAGAACAGAACGCTTGTGGCAACATTTATGAAGATATGGTTTGGGATGAGGATACGATCATAGTAAATTGCGATGTCACTGTTAATCCGGGTGCTACGTTGACTATAAACCCTGGAACCATAGTCATTTTCAACGGACCTTACAAATTAACCGTAAACGGCTCTATTAATGCATGCGGTATTGGCGACTTAAAAATAGTGTTTACGGATATTAACAATCTTTGGCAAGGTATTGAGATCTACCCTTTTAAAGAACAGGATACATCGCAACTGCGAAATTGTGAAATTAGCCATGCACAGAATGGGGGTATAAGCGTGAACTATAATTATTATAATACAGTAATTGTATCAGACTGTTATATACATCACAACTACAATAATAATTCAGGAGGTGGTATATATAATTTAAACGGACCAGTACTGATTGAAAATTGCAATATAAGTTATAATACAAGCAATCAGTCTGGTGGAGGAATTTTTGCTTACGGCTCAGGAAATATTATTCATAATACAATAAGTAACAATACATCCAGACAGGACGGAGGAGGAATATACTCAGATACTTATTATAGTTCAGGATCAGTTATTGAGGGAAATATTATCCAGGAAAACCGTTCTAGTGAAAGTGGAGGTGGAGGCATTTACGCACGAGGCGGATATAAAATAAAAGACAATATTATCAGGAATAATTTTGCAAATACCGGAGGTGGTGGCATTAAAAGCTATGAGAATTGCACGTTGCTTAATAACAGGATAGAAAGCAATTCATGTAATGAAACTGGAATTGGTGGCGCAATATATCTATATGCAGGTAATTTTAATGTAATAAATAACCTGATAATAAATAATCATACTGGATCTGGAAGTCCGGGTGTATTTTTATCTTCTGTAGAGGGATTATTTGCAAATAATACCATTTGTAATAACACTTCCATTTCAAATGGAAAAGGTATATATTTTTATGGAGATAAAGCTCCTTCACTTGTCAACAACATCTTTTGGGGCAACGGAACCACAGGATCAAAAGTGCAGTTATATATTAGTAACGAGTTATCTCAACCAACGATAAAGAATTGCATCATTGAGGGAGGAAAAGACCAAATAAATTGTTCTGCAGGCATTTATTTCACAAACGACTTCAAAGAAAACATTGACATATATCCTGGTTTCACCGATACAGTAAATAACGATTATAGTCTCTCTGATAATTCAATTGCGATTAATTCAGGATGTGCTGATATCACAGGCTTGAATATTCCCGAAACAGATATTGAAGGTAATGCCAGAATTTATAATGGAAATATTGTAAGGATTGACATCGGCGCCTATGAATATGTAGGTGAACCTGCTAACAGGAGGCCTATTTTAAAAGAGGTGAAAGATATCAGTTTGTTCTCTTCGCAATCGAAAAAAATGACTGTCGAATTCCTTGATACTGATTTGGGAGATGCTCATACAATAACTGTTGAATCTGATCAGCCAAACCTCTCTGTTGAAAACCTCTCGGGAAATACCACAGGCTCAATGTATGATATCGTTGCTGCGCAAGGCTGGTATGGTCTGGCTAATATGAAAATCAGAGTGGAAGACAGCCAAGGGCTTGCTGATTCAGTATATTATTCAGTGCTCGTAAGTGATAGCATTTGCGGTACACTTACCCAAAATGCTGTCTGGGATAGGGATACGGTTTATGTTACATGTGACATTTTAGTGCCTGAAAAGAATACGTTAACTATCATGGCTGGAACAAGGGTTATTTTTACCGGACCATATAAAATAAATGTTAACGGAACATTAAAGGCAGTGGGAACTGAACTCGACAGGATCATTTTTGAATCATGTGACACCAGTGCATCAAATTCAGGCAATTTTTGGAGAGGTATATATCTTGATCAAAGCCTTTATAACTCTGACACTTCTTTAATATTGTTTTGCAATTTTCAATACGGCCGTAACATTGAGATAAGAAGGGATAACGTTATTGTTTCCAATTGTATCTTCAATAAGTGCAGATCTCTAAATGGTGGGGGTATCGTTATTTATAACTCTAGTCCTTTAATTGAAAACAACATATTTTCACATAACCAGGCTACTTATACAGGGGGGGGCATATCATGTATGGATGAAGATGATTTTGATTCCTACGATACTAAACCTGTGATAAGTGGAAATGTGTTTTGCTTTAACCAGGCAACCCATGGAGGTGCCATTTATTCCGCCGGAACACATACTGTTATCTATAATAATGAAATTTATCATAATCATGCAAATTATGGAGGTGCCTTATACTTTTATTATCGAAGCAGATATTCACCTATAATTCATAACAATCTGATTTATAAAAATAATGCAACATATGAAGGAGGTGCCATTGTTTATGATGACTGCAGAACCCCTTATCAGGTCAATAATACGATAGTGAAGAATGAAGCAGGAAAAGGTGGTGGTTTATATGTTCTATCCTATGCCAACCCACAGATTTACAATGACATCATCTTTTACAATTCAGCTCGTCAGGATGGTAATCAGGTGTTCCTGTATGGTAACGGATCGAGTCCCTATATCTATAATTGCTTTTTACAATACGGGTTTGACAGTATAGCAGGCAGTGGCTCCGGAACTGAATACCGGGGTGTATTTAAAAATGTACTTACCGAGGAACCTTTATTTGCAGATACAACCAATCATAATTATCAGTTATCTGACAGTTCATACTGTATAAATGCTGGAACTTTTAATATTAGAGGTATGCCATTACCTGAAAAGGATATTGCCGGAAATTCAAGAGTATTCGCCGGTCCATTGGCCAATATCGATATTGGTGCCTACGAATTTCAGGGAAATCCGGTAAACAGGAAACCGATAATAATTCATTCAAATGATCAGTATACATACATCTCAGAGAGGAAAAGATTAAGAGTATTCTATACAGATGTAGATAAATCAGATACCCATACCATTACTATTACTACTGATAATTCAAATGTTATTTTTGAAAACAAAAGTGGTGATATTTCAGGTTCTTCCTATGAACTGGTACCTGCAGCGGGGTGGCAGGGTATTTCTGAAATCTATGTAAGGGTTGAGGACGATAAAGGCAATTTTTCCATAGATACCTTCAATCTTATCGTTTCCGAATATTATTGCGGGAGCATTACAGAAAATACAACATGGGACAGGGACACCATTAAGGTATTGTGTGATATAATTGTTGAAAAAAATGCCACACTTACCATTATGCCTGGCACTGTAGTGTCATTCGAAGACCACCTGCAGCTTAAAGTATTGGGAAGATTATTAGCACTTGGCACAAATAAAGAAAGGATTACCTTTACAGCATCCGACAAATCTCAATATCCCGGAGAAAACTATAAGGGATGGAGGGGTATACGCTTTTTCGGGCCTAACAACTCCGAAGGTTCAAGGTTGGAATATTGCATTATTGAATATGCAAAAGGGGCTAACCATGGTTTTCCGTTCGATAATTATGGTGGAGGCCTGTATATCGATGAATGGTCTGATATCCTGATTTCAAATTGTATAATTTCGAATAACTCGGCAGTTGAAAGAGGTGGAGGAATATACTGTTATAGTAGCGGCGCAAAAATTGTCAATAGTAAAATTTCAAATAACCAGGCAGGTTTTTATGGAGGGGGTCTGTTTATTAAAGGTGGGGGATATCCCTATACATATCTTATAAATAGTATTGTTTGCAACAACGAGTCAGAATATGAAGGTGGAGGTATAAATATTGAAAACCTTTATAGCTTCAACAATGTAATTGCCAACAATAAAGCCGTTCAGAGAGGAGGGGGAGTATACATCAGTTCAGTGGGTTACTTGTATAATACAATAATCTGGGGCAATACAGCCGCTAATTACCCTCAAATGTGCCAGAGTTATAGTGCTTCTTCATATCTGTACAATAATGTTTTGCAGGGTGGTTTAAGTAATATGGGTTATTCCAGCACATCTGTCAAGGCATATGAGAACATGATAGAACAAAATCCGCAATTTATATTGCCCAGTCAGGGTACCGGAATTGATTATGACGGGGTAAGCGCTGATTGGTCCATTATAGCATCATCCCCTTGTATAAATAAAGGCACAGATGATATTTCCATATACTGGTATGAGAGCCCTGTGAATGATATAAACGGTGAAAATAGGGTGCTGCTGGATACCATTGATATAGGTGCATATGAATTCAGAAATTCTGAACCCGTAAAGGCATACGATATCCCTTTTCAGAGGGCAATTGTTTCCATACCGGCAAATATAAATGTCTCTTTACAGAATGCATTTATTGACAATAATATAGGTGATCGATTAACGTACAATGTACCAGAAACGGGTAAACCTCAATGGGTTGAGACAAGCATAACGGGAGATTTTATTCATGTTTCCGGCACACCAGCCGCAAGCAATATAGATATTAACAGGATATCTGTAATTGCCACAGACAGGTTTAATACTTCAGATAGCAACACATTAATAATAGTGGTTTATAATAACACCCCTCCGGAAATTCAAAACAAATTACCTGACATGATACTTTATGTGTCAGAAAACTGGAATTATTTAATACCGGAAAACTGCTTTATTGATAATGATACGGGTGATGTTCTAAATTACTCGGTAAAACAGATAAATGGCAATGTTTTGCCCGACTGGCTGAGCTTTGATACTATTAACGGTATCTTTACCGGAATACCTCAAATTGAAGATACCGGGGCCCTTTCAATAATTGTCAGGGCATTTGATCTGGCCCGTAATTCAGTGGCTGATACATTTAACATAACAGTGGAGGGCTCAAATGCAATTAATGAAATTGGTGATGGTTCATGCAAAATATATCCCGTACCGGCTCATGATGTCCTAAATATCGAATTTATCAGGATAGAAGATTTTGCGGGATCTGTGGACCTGATCGGTATAGATGGGAAAATTCTTGAATTACGCAAGGTGATAAACAACAATATAATACAAATAGATGTTTCGAAAATACCTTCCGGGATCTATCATTTAAGATTGAAGACTGGTAAAGGTTATATACAATATAAAGTATTCATTTGGTAACTATAAACCATATGCATCTTTATTCTACATAACTGAAATTTTGTAATTACTGATGAAATCACTTTTTAACTATAAATGATTTATAACAAGTAATAACTTAATAATCTTAGAAAATGAAAACACATAATTATTTCGTCAAGATCTTTTATTTATTAATAGTAGTAAGTATCTTTTACCTTTCCTGCAAAAAAGATGATGAAAATAAAAAAACTGAAATAATTCCAGATTCTGCTGAATTAAAGGCTTATAGAGCAGTTATTGTAGAAATAAATTCAGGTGTAATTCAATGTACTACATTTGTTGCTACCAAAGATGGCTCAGTAATTGCTAATTATACCAGCAATGATGATCTGAAAATTTCAAAAGTCACATCAACTGGCGATATTGTCTGGGAGTACATTTACGGAAGACCGGGCAACCAGGTACTGAATATTGGCGAATTAATTATACTTGCTGACGAGTCAGTTATTTTTACGGGAGGGGTTGAAGAAGACCAGTACAATATGGATATGTTTATAATTAAAATAAGCAGTGATGGAAATCTGTTATGGGAAAAAACATTCGATTATAATGAATGGGAAGTGGCATATACTGTAATTCAAACCAGTGATAACGGGTATTTACTGGCCGGCACAGATTTTAATGTAACAAAAACAAATGAATACGGAGAGGCACAGTGGGATACCAATTTTGGACTATCTGCAACCTACTCGGCTATATATAGTATTGTTCAACCGGATGATAATGCATTTACATTTGTGGGATATTCTGATATTGAAGGATATGTTTATAAAGTAAACATGAATTCAAGGGAGATAGAGTGGAAAATCAAACTTCCGGAATACTATTCTCCCGTTGGTATAGTTACGGGTAATGATGGTGGCTACATGGTTCTGGCAAGATATTATGATCCGGATAAAGAAATAAGATACCCTGTAAATCTTATAAAACTAGATGATGACGGTAATATTCTATGGAGCAAAGACCCTGAAAATAACAAAAGTACTATGAGTCCCATAAAGATAAGAAAGCTCGGCTTTTCAGGGTATTATGTAATTGTAGAACGGGAGACTCTAAGTGGTGATATTAATTATGAAATTTTAAAATTTAATAATTTGGGAGAACCTGTAAATTAAACAATAAATTGAATCATTAGTCTGGCATCTTTTAATGTTACTCTTTACTATCACTTTCAGTTCATTAGTTCAGGAATTCTTTACAGGGTTCCTGAACCTGTTTAATTCATCTTGTTATATTTTTTAAGGGAAATCTTGTTTTAAGCTATATACTCCCCCTCTCTATTATATCTCTTTGTCCCTTATCAACCCGAAAAACTTAGTCCTGTATGTATCGCTCACAGGTATGATTTTGTCATGAATATATATCCGGTTTCTTTGTACTTTTTCTATCTTATCAAAGGCTATAATGTATGACTTATGCACCCTCATAAAGTCAGGATAAGGAAGTGACTGCTGTATGGTTGTAAAGTTTTGCAGGGTCATCAGTTTCCCTTTTTGGGTAACAACTGCAAGATAGTCCCCCTGACCCTCAATGTAGAGTATATCTTTGAAAGCAACTTTTACCAGTTTAGAGTCAGCTTTAATAAATATGTAATCATCATTCCTTGAATTATTGGTTTTAGCCTGAGGTCGTTCTTCCCTTCGTCCTCTCTCCAAATGTAAGGTTTCGTATACCTTATTTACTGATTTGGTAAAACGTTCGAACGAAATAGGCTTGAGCAGGTAATCACTCACATCCAGTTCATAACCTGTGATAGCATATTTTTCATAAGCAGTGGTCATTATCACTTTTGGCCTGTTGGGTAATACGCCTAAGAGCTGGATGCCGGTAAGACCTTCCATCTGGATATCCAGGAACATCAGGTCAATTGAATTGGTTTTAAGGAAACCTATCGCATCAATGGCATTATCAAATGTTTTTACCAATTCAATGAAAGTAAACCTGCTGCAATATTCTGCAATAATATCCAGAGCAAGAGGTTCATCATCAATAGCAATGCACTTTATTATCATAAAGAATGCATAATTTATTTAATGGATAATGTACAATGTATAATGATCAAAGATACATTATAATTATGGGTTACCCGTGGGCAGAATTCATAAAGTTTTTCAAATTTCTGAATATCTTATCAAATAAGTGATTACTTAATCAAAAAATGACAGCCATAATCAACTGGAAATTATCAAATATTTCAAACAGCCAATTGAGCCAACACACCTCACTGGCAACCCGCCGTTATTGTTAAAGTCTGAATAGATTTTGGCTTTTAAGCTTTTAACTAAAGTTTGGTAGAAAAAATTGCCTTTCAATTGGCATTATGCAGGCTGGCCAGTCCAAATGGCGGAGAAGGCGGGATTAATGCAAAATGAGCATCATTCAAAGGTATACAAATAAAATGTTCTATGAAAGATGATCTTTAACCCTTTCAAAAAATGCTTTGCGGTAGGAATATCCTATGGGTACTTCATTTTTCTCCATCTTAATAATATTACCCTGGATCGATTCAATCTTCTGAAATGAAATGATATAGGATTTATGTACCCTGACAAAGATATCAGGCGGAAGATTTTCTTCCATCTTTTTTAGCGTCTGATATGTTATGTAAACTTTGTCGGGAGTATGTATTTTGATATAATCACCAATAGATTCAATAAAAAGAATATCAGAAAGCGATAACTTATAGGTAGTAGCATCTTCTTTTACAAAAAGAAAATCAGGCCTGGTTTGAGAACACTTGCTATTTAATATTTTTTCACCAGCTGGTTCCATTGTCCTGAACCTTCGAAAAGCCTTGTTAACTGCACTTAAAAACCTTTCAAACGAATACGGTTTGTGCAGATAATCCACAGCATCCAACTCAAAGCCTTCATGGGCATATTCCCTGTAGGCTGTAGTAAATATAACCATTGGTGGATTTTTCATGGTTTTAAGAAAAGCTATTCCTGATAACTTAGGCATATTAATATCGAGAAAGATAAGGTCTGCCTGACCTGTATTAATGCTCACTGAAGCTTCGACCGCATCGCCATATTTTCCGGTAAGTTTTAGAAAAGGTACATCCAACACATATTTCTCCAGTATTTTCTGAGCCGGAATCTCGTCCTCAACTATTATGCAACGTATCTCTTTCATGTTGTGAATATAGCCAATTTATCCGAAAATATTCAGGCATCTAAATCGAGATATAAGTCAACTTTGTACATACCATTTTCCTCTCCTGCAAACAGCTCATGATGAGTTGGATATATTAAATCAAGCCGTTTACGTGTATTTTCAATCCCTATACCACTTTTTTCGATTATATCTGCTTTGTTTTCAAGCAATGCATTCAATGCCACAAAATGGAGTTTACCATTGATATCAACATCAATTGAAAAATCAATATTACAGCAACTTTTTGTTCGATTTGCAGTTCCATGTTTAAATGCATTTTCCATAAAGGGGATCAAAATCATAGGAGCTATTTTTACCCCGGGAGAGGGTGTGCAAAAATGAGTGGTTATTGAAGAAGTTTCATTGAGCCTGAGTCTCTCAAGGTCTATATAGTTTTGCAAAAATTCAATTTCTTTCAGCAAAGGAACCCTTTCAGCCTTACAATCATAAATAATATAACTCATTAATTCCGAAAGTTTCAGAATCATATCAGGCGTTTTATCCGATTTTTCGAGCGCTAAATAGTACAGATTATTTAGTGTATTAAAAAGAAAATGCGGATTTATCTGGGCTTTCAGGGCCTGAAGCTCAGAAAGTATTTTTTCTTTTTCAGTCTCTTCCAGCTTTATAGTCACATCCTGCATTACTAACCATTCCTTTATAAAATAAAAGAATGAACTGATAATAACAAAAAGAGTAATAACAAGGACGTAGAAAAAAATTCTTGATTGTGGTATTTGAACTGCAATGGAAGGCTTCTCAAAACGTATAATCAGGTTATTGATAAAAAAAAGCAATAAGCTCCCGCCAAGTATTAGAAAGTATATAATACGAAAATAGTCATAGTACATCTGGGTTTTAAAGTAACGAACGAGTAATGTTCTTAAGTTAATATATGTTATAGTAATGTAAACCAGTCCACTCATAAAAAATTCCGTAAAAAACTGAGCCTGATTTCGAAAGATATTAATATCCGTGTTAATGAAATAGAGAATAATAAATGAACCTGTCCAGAACAAGATGTGCTGTACTTTTCTTTGCTTTATTATTCCTTTTAAAAACTCATTCATAATATACCCAAATTATACAAATCTAATTAAAATTGCAGGACTCCTTCCCTGTTTTCGATAAACAAATAAAATATCCGGTTTACCCTGTCTGATCATCCGATTTCAGCAAAACAGATTCGATTTATTAGATCAAACTTCCATTGCTTATAGTTATCGAAAAGTTTTTGCCCACATATGCAACTTGTTTACTTTTCTTAAATCAACTAAAAAGACAAATAATGAAAACAAAATTATCAACCAACTACCGATGGCGCATCTGCGCGCTGATATTTTTTGCCACTACAGTTAATTATCTTGACCGCTCGGTAATAGGCATATTGGCACCCGCGCTTGAAAAATACTTCGGATGGACAGAAATGCAGTACAGTTATATTATCACTGCATTTTATTTTGCCTATGCTGCAGGTATGCTGCTTTTTGGATATATAATTGACAAACTGGGTACACGATTTGGATATACTCTTGCCATAAGTTTATGGAGCATATCCGCAATAGCTCATGCGTGGGCAAAATCTATATTTGGGTTTGGAGCTGCACGTACAAGCCTTGGATTTAGTGAGTCAGGCAATTTCCCTGCCTCGATAAAAGCAACATCGGAGTGGTTTCCTAAGAAAGAACGGGCGTTAGCGACAGGGATATTCAATTCGGGGGCAAATATCGGCACCGTGCTGGCTGCTGCACTTATCCCCTGGCTGGCTGTCAAGTTTGGCTGGCAAATGGCATTTGTTGCAACAGGTGCTACAGGGTTCATTTGGATATTGTTTTGGCTGACCTCATACAAAAAACCTGAAAAACATAAAAAAGTAAGTACAGATGAACTGGCGTATATCAATAGCGACGGCGAAGAAGAAGTGCAGACCACAAAAGTACCCTGGGGAAAATTACTGAAATATAAAGCTTCGTGGGCCTTTGTACTGGCAAAGTTTTTTACCGATCCTATATGGTGGTTTTACCTTTACTGGCTTCCAAAATTCTTAAATAAAACCTATGGCCTGGATTTAAGCACACTGGGGCTCCCTCTTGTAGTTATTTATACAATAGTATCTGTTGGGAGTATTGGTGGGGGATGGCTATCATCATATTTTATAAAGAAAGGATGGAGCATTAACCGCAGTCGAAAATTAGTAATGATTATTTCTGCAATATTGGTAATACCTGTAATACTGGCAACATCAGTTGATAATGTATGGGCTGCTGTAATGCTTATTGGTCTTGCAGCAGCAGCTCATCAAAGCTGGTCGGCCAATTTATTTACTGTAGTGTCTGATATTTTTCCGAAACGTGTAGTTGGGTCGGTAGTTGGACTGGGGGGTATGGTAGGCTCAGTGGGTGGAATACTATTATCCTTAGGCACAGGGTTTATCCTGGAGGTTACCGGCAGTTATTATTCACTTTTTGCAATCGCTGTAGGCGCCTATATCGTTTCATTATTTATATTTCAATGGCTCATTCCGCGCATTGAACCAATAAAAGAGATTGCATAATACATAGTTAATACTTAGAAACCTCGTCTTCCGTGACAGTAGACAGAATTCAGGAGTAAGGAGTCAGGAGCCATAAATCAGGAGCCTGACATCCTTCTTCTTAGCCTTTGCATTCTGCCTTTTCCCTTTTTCCTTTCCCTTACTTCACATCGCCCACACCCCCATTATACATTATACATTCTCCATTGTACATTATTCAAGTTCTGCGTCTTTAAAAAACTCCTTCTTAAAATTCACCAGGTACAATTGGTGGGTAGCCCGGGTAAAAGCTGTATATAACCAACGCAGGTATTCAGTAGTAAGCATCTCGTCAGTAATATAACCCTGATCAATAAAAACAGTGTGCCATTGCCCTCCCTGGGCCTTGTGACAGGTTATTGCATATGCAAATTTCACCTGCAGAGCATTGAAATAAGGATTTTCCTTTACTTTATCATATTGCTTTTTTTTGGGCTTCACATCTGCATAATCTTCCATAACAGCATAAAACAGGTTCCTGTTTTCTTCGCTGCTTAATGATGCAGACTCAGATGTAAGCGTATTGAGCAGAATTTTTGCCTCCATCGAAGTACTTTCATAATCAACCAATTCTATATCTACATCAGCAAATCTATATCCGTATAACTCCTCAGTTCTTTTTATTCGGGTAATTTTAGCAATATCTCCATTTGCAATAAAATCTATACCACTTTCACTATAAAATTGCGGCCAATAGTAATTATTTTTTACAATCATTATATAATCTCCAGTGGTAATATCCTCCTCTCTCCATAAAACCTGGCTTCGTATGCCTTGATTATAGGCATTAGCCCTTTTGTTTGACCGGCATATAATTACCGTATTTTCATAACCTTGCTTATCATAAGTAGTTGAAATGGTATCTATTAAATTAGTTCCTGTAATAGTGTGAATATCATTAAATCCTTTCAAAGTAAGATCAGGATACCCATCTTTCTTTTTTGATATCATATTCCTGATTAAGGTAGCATTTTCTAAAACACCCTGTGCTTCTTCCTGCCTCATTACTTCGTTTAAAAAGTTTTCATTTACAGAAAATCCTTGTTTTTCAAGTATATTTTTACTCAGCGCAGGGCTAACTTCCAGTTTAACAGGTGGTAACTGGGCGGTGTCACCAACTAATATCAGCTTACAATTTTCACCGGCAAAAACATATTCAAGCAGGTCATCCAACAATTTTCCGGTGCCAAAAACTGAAATATCAAGGCTTTCATTGGCTATCATCGAGGCTTCATCAACAATAAAAATTGTGTTTTTATGCAGGTTTTTATCAAGCATAAACTCACCAAAACCATCTTTTGCCGTTTTTTGTCGATATATCTTCTTATGTATGGTAAATGACGGGTGACCGGTATAGACATTCATAACCTTTGCAGCACGTCCGGTAGGAGCCAGCAGAACACATCTGTGTTTAATATCATTCAAATGTTTAACTAACGCCTTAATTATAGTTGTCTTTCCTGTACCAGCATATCCTTTTATCATGAAAATCTCATCAGGAGTATTACTTAATACAAAATTAGATAAAGACTTCATTAAAATTTCCTGTCCTGAAGTTGGAGTATGGCCTAAAAATTGCAGTAGATTTTTGTATATATGATCTATTAGCATTTATTATGCAAGAAATATAATCTTA
>JAFGOZ010000267.1 GCA_016926235.1 Bacteroidales bacterium
GTACCCCGGGAAGGGCTCGAACCTTCAACCATCGGCTTAAGAGGCCGCTGGTTAAACTGTTTTCCCGACGAGAAAATCAAACCATGTGGATATCGGCATGTGGATACGGGCTTTTTTCTGACATTCTGTCTTGTCGTTTCTCAACGAGAAACCGATTTAAAAAACCTTCCCTCTTTTTCATAAAGATTTAACGAAACAAAATGCAAGGAGTGTATTATGGAATCAGAGATTTTGATTTTAGGGATTGAGAACTTAATCTTCATTGTCAGTGAGAATGTGAAACGTGCCAGGCGTGATGATTTTGTCAGTATATTTGATGATAAGCATAATCTTTATGGGATTATTGACTTTTCACTGTTTTCGATCACTCAACTCCGACACGCTATGAATCCGGATCGTGTTATAGGGGATAATAACCTATATCTTATCTTTGATAAAGCATGTGAAGATATTGGAAGGATTCAAACGCTTGCCTGTGAAAACGAAAAAAACAGCGATTATTTAATTCTACTGGAAAATATCCTGGTAGAAGCTCTTAAAAATATAATCACCACAGAGGAACGTTGGGATAATTCAATCAAAATAAATAATTGATACTATAAAAACTCACCGGGGGCAAGAGTGAAGAAAAAAGAAAAAGACGTAGCAACATTATTAAAAAGTATTCTATCGGCCTTAAACGGGCAGAAAGAATATCTGACAATAAATGATGCGGCGGCTTATTGTGGAGTATCTGTCGAGTCCATCTATCGTATGTTAAGAGAAAATCCATGTATTGTTACATGTAAGCCAAGCCGATTGAAACAGATGATTTTACGGTCCTCTCTTGATGAATATATCAATAAATCTGCAGAGGATTCTATAAATAAGATTGCACGGGATAAAATGTTCATTGAGACAGTTGTAAAAAACGGATTGCGTTTGAATTAAATGGCGAAAAGGACAAAATCAGAGTTGCATGTATTATATGGCATAGATTAACAAATGGAAAATTCCCGAATGGTGCCAATAAGGAAAGAATAATATGGCGTTTTTAGAAAGGTGTCCGAATTGTGATGCGCTTGTCCATATCGGAAGGAAAAACAGGTGCCCTAACTGTAAAATGGAATTAATTTCAGATGAACAGAATTCACCCAGACTTGATACAAATTCAAGCATATCGAAAGAAGCTGGACAAAAAAAATATTCCTTTTTACAAATCATTGTCGATTTAATAAAGATAATAGCCGTCAGTATGATTTTAGCAGGAATAGTAGGTATTATTTATGGAATATTTACCTATTCTCCCTACTTCAATGGAATTGATACTATTTCAATCGTAGTCTTATCTGTTACAGTAGGAATTCTGGGTGGTATTGTCCTTTATATTATAATGATGATAATTCAGATAATAATCGATATTGAATTTAACACAAGGCAGACAAATATGTTCTTGAGTAGAATTATTGATGCCTGGAATGAGTAATGAAACCACACACATCTTATGATCGTTTAAAATCTACACATTTACACACAACAACTGTGTAATTTAAAAGTTGTGCCCCCCGATATGAAATGGCTTATAAATACACACTTTTTCCAGCTTTCTGCACACAACGACTGTGCAATTATAAGTTGTGTCCCCCGATATGAAATGACTTATTACCGCACAATTTTTCTCCATCCTGTTATATATGCCCTATGCCCAAATCGAGATATTTTTGATTGCTAACCATAATACAATAATAATGAAAAACATTAATAAGTTCGCACATTCACACCAAAAAGGATTACCTAAGGATTACTTCATATCGGGAAAACAAAAAAATCAAGGTATACACAAAATATTCCCAGGATCATTTAATCATCCATACATATTAGAATGTACAGAATCAACGAATAAAGGCTTTCTATGTGTCAATGAGCACTTGAATTGCACTATGAGGATGTTGTATCTTTTTGATATATATGGAGAATGAAAAATGAGAACTATTACGAATCGAACCAAAACACAAAGGCTTAACCTGACCTTTTTACCGGAACCTGACAGGGCAATCAAAATCAGTCTTGCGATTGAATCCGGAACGCACACGGATTGTACTAACGTTGGTTTAGACAGAGCAGTATGAAAAATATCCATGTAAATAACTTAAAAATTCTATTGGACCATTACTTGATTGGTTGGAAAAATGACAGCATGTACAATTTTTGCTTTCGATATATTCATAAGAATTATTCGTGTTTTAATATATGCCAAATACACAAAATTGCACAAATACTGGCAAAAAATGAATATAATCCGGAAAGAGAATTGTCCAGTGTTGATGGATTGCCATTGAATATGGATTGGCTTTGCTTCTCACGTAAGATTATAAATATATATCACAATCTGAAGCAACTACGTGAAAAAGAACCGGGCACCTTAGTAATAGGAATGTCTAATCATACAGCCTGTAATTATTGTAAAGAACATATTGATTGTAAAATATTTATTGTCGCCGACAATGCTCCTAAATTAATTACGAAAAAAAAGACAAACCTACTTTTTCAATCAAAAATTCTTCATTTAATGGAAAAATGTGAAAACGAATTTTGTCGATGTTCATTTTTGGTATTTAACCCGGGTTATATGTACATCAAAGATCGTGAAATGAAATTTGTTCAAAACTTATCTGAAGAAAATGAACGTTTAGATTTTGTAAGAAAAACACCATTTATTTTTAAGAGACTAATTCAAATGGGTCGCGAGTCAGAAAATAAGTTGGCAGAAATCAGAAAGAATAGACAACGATCTAAACACTGATTACTATTGATTTTTGACATAGACCGGATAGGGTAGCACCCGAAAACCCTTTCCCTTGAGGGCTTCCGGTCTCTTAATTTTAACAAGGGCGCTAAATGAAGGGAGTTGGCAATGGAAAAAGTACTAAATCTCCAACAGATAAAGGCAAATTTATTTTATCAATATCCGGTGAACTATGATAATGATAGTTTGAGGAAATTTTTAACAATTCTTAAAAAGTCATTAGAGAATACTAATTTTAAAAGTGAAAAGAGCCTGAATGAATTGAGAACTTTTTACAGATATTCTTGTTGGCAAAGCCTCTATGATGCTAATGATACATATAAAAATTTATGTAAAAATATAAAACCGCACGAACAATATGAATTTTTCAAACTCGAAAGTGGGGTTTTCCTTATTTATTGTTGTAAAAATATATTTGATAATGTGTTCCAAGAAAAAGGATATAAAGATTTAATTATTGAAGTTAAACTTTACGAATGTTTGAATGAAAATATTAAAAGAAAATGGGCGAAATTATACCCAGATAGTGATTTTGAACCGACAGCGGAAGCGAAACCGGAAACCGAAAAAACAGAAGAAAACACTGTTGAAAGTCCGGCAACAAATGAAAATATTTACCAAATAATCAAAGCGATTGATCGAAAATTAGGCGATGAGCGTCTTGATGTGTTTGTTAGGAAACCACCAAAAAGTTGGAAAAACATTAGAATCGGTTTTGACGGTAGAAATATCCTGATTAACGGGAAATCATACACATACAAAGAACTCAGACTGCCAAAAGTTCCAAAAAATAATCCTGAATGTTCTACAACAGGACTTTTTATCAAAATATTATGCGAACCAGATCGGATAGACAATACAAACGAGCGAAAAAAGATTTCCGTACTCAATAAAATTTTAAAGTCTCTTACCGGCTTACCAAATAATCCCATATCAGGAAGTGGGGACACCTACCATATCAAATTCGACATTGACACCGAAAACATTGCCCAACTTAGAAATGATTATAAAAATCTTCCTTACAATGACAATAAATCCGCTAATTCAGATGACTAATTATTATCGGAAATTCTGGTAATAATTTAGTAACAATATTTTTTCTCCGTCAATAAACCGCTAAAAATAGCTCCATTTTTTTACTGTAACATTCCTTAGTTGATAGGCTATTTGAATTTCAACTAAGGAGAACGACAAGATGGAGTTCGTACAAGTTACTCCGACACACATATTGATTTTTGCAGAAACGGCTGAGCGTGAAACTGCTTTGCGTGAATTGATTTCCAAGTCATTTCCCGAATTAGAAAAACTCCGGAAATCGTTGAAACCAGATAATCCAAAACTAAAGACCTTCAATGCCAAATCCACAGATTGAAAACGGTCATTTAGACCTTGCAAATGAGATAGTTGACAGATTCTGTCTGTTAAATTTATCCGCGTGTGAATGGCGTGTATTGTGGGCTATCCTGAGAAAAACCTATTGCTGGCACAAAAAGACAGATCGGATTACTTACTCTCAGTTTGAGAGAATGACCGACCTTAATCGCTGGCATATTCAGCGATATTTGAATCGGCTGATTGAACGCAAAATCATTATTAAAATTGGAACCGGCCAACATCTGGAATATGGCCTTCAGAAAGATTATTCGAAATGGCAACCATTACCTAAAGAGGCTACGAAACATCATTCTCTGTCGAAACCATTACCTAAACAGGCTACGGTTACAACTATTACCCAAACAGGCTACGGACTATTACCTAAACAGGTTACGAAACCATTACCTAAACAGGTTACTACAAAAGAAAATAAAGAAACTATACAAAAGAAAGGTGATTTTTCTTTTTTAAATGATCAATCCAAACAAATCTTCGTTGGAATTTCTTTCAACTTCCATTGCAAACAAAAGGAATTCGGGTTAAGCCATTCGGATTTTAAGAAAACCCTTACGAGGAAATCAAGGGTAGTTGTTGAAGGCGGAAAAATCCTTGAGAAGATTCATCGTATTGATGGAGAGTCTTTGGAAGATATTAAGCAGGTGTTGGATTTCATCATTGCTGATGATAACGGTCAAATCGGAACCGGATGGCATGGTTGGAGGCGGAATGTGGTCTCGCTTGCTTCATTGCGGAGCAAGAATAATGGCGAGATGAAGTATTTTAAAATCAAAAACCGGATGCCACGCAGCCAGGGAATCCAATTCTGATGTTAAACCTCAATGAATATTCAGAAGTTGAATTGTCCGTTATCGGAGCGATTATTTGCGATCCTGAGTATTCCCGACAATATGTCACCATGCTTAAACCAGAGTATTTTTATACTGATACACACCGGGCAATATTTCAAGCAATCCTTGTTCTTTATGAATCTGGCGTTAATCCGGATATTGTTACTGTTAATGATTATCTCAGACAATCAGGAGTGAACAATGCTTTAGGTCCGATGATTTCATCGGTGGAAGACGTTATCCCTCGTGAAAATAATATTCCGACACCCGTTTTCATCAAACAACATGTTCGTTTATTAATTCAGCATAGTATCAGGCGAATGAATCATGAGATGGGATTGAAACTTCAGAATAATCCGGCTGACGCTGAATTAATTAAAAGTGAATATGAGCGGGATATTAAAGATGCCCAGCAGATCGTTAGCGACCGGAGTAATAATATCCCAACAATCGGACACGAGCTCTGTGAAAAATATCTCGAAATTCTCGACGGGAATATTCAGGCTGTCGAGAGAGTAAAAACAGATATGGATGATTTGGATAAGCTCACAAACGGACTAAAACCCGGCGACTTTTGGATAATGGCAGCCAGGGCGGGGCTGGGGAAGACTACATTTTGCCTTAATGTCGCGTATAATGTAGCATTGAAAGGAATACCTGTTTTATACATTACACTTGAAATGACAAAATTACAAATATTTAGAAAATTTTTATCTTTGGATTCAGGTGTGTCATTCGAGCATATTTTACGTAACGAACTGGACAGCGATGAGATGCTAAGTGTGTGTAAAAGTATATCGCTATTACATGATTTGCCATTGTATGTTCAGGATGATGCAGGTGAATCGATAAAAAATATACTTGATTACGCTTCGATGATGATTAATAAAAATAACGTCCGTTTTATTGTCATAGATTATCTCCAACTGATCATTGGTGGTTCTCTATTTGAAAGTCGACATGCCGAATTATCGGCCGTCTCAAGGCAAATCAAATCTTTTGCCCTTCACTATAAGACGCCGGTTTTGGGAATTGCACAACTAAACAGGCAAATCGAGGCACGAGCAAATAAAATCCCGCAACTATCGGATTTAAAAGATTCGGGCAGTTTTGAACAAGATGCTGATGTTGTTCTTTTTTTATCCAGGCTTCGTGAGTTCGAGAAAGATTCAGTTAGTAATGGTGAAAAGAACTTAACCAAAATTTATGTTGGCAAAAATAGATTCGGAAATGAGGGAATGTTTAAAATCAATTTTAACGGGAGAAATCAACGATTTACAAACTACACGGCGAGTGAGCCGCCACCTTAAGGGGGTATTTAATGGTCGATAAACTACAGATTTACAAAACGTGTTTGGGTGATTCTTGTCCGACTAATGACAAGCTATTTGAACGTTTCAATGTGCTTGATGATAACGAAAAACAACAAATTAAACAGTGGAAAATGGACTGTTTACAAATGATGGCTGTACTGGGAGAAATTAAGCAACCCGAAAAGTCGAATAGTAGAAAGTCAGATGCACAGCAGGATGATGGAATTATTTCCTTATTGAATACCAAGAAGGATATTTTAGTTAATATGATTACCTGGTGGGAGAGCCGTAATACTGGTAATACAATGTTATTACCTGAACTTCCAGACGGAGAAAGCAAGCGGCAAACGCTTCATTTGAGTATTGATTTGATGGATCGTTTGAAGCTTGTGGCAGAGGAGCTAAAGATTTCCACGAGTAGGCTGGTCAATCAATTAATATATCGATTTTTGGAGGAGAAATAAAATGGATACCATCGGAATTCACATAAGGGCTAAGGCTAATTTAGAGGAGGTTGAATCGGCAGCCCGAAAGCTTGAAAACTTTGGCGGGTCCGCAAGTCAGGCCGGATCAAAGGTTCAGCAATTGGTCGAGTCAGTAAAAGACAGCGCCGGTACTGACATTAATCAACTTACACAGCAGATTGAAGCATTGCAAAAGAAGATTCAGCAACCGGGAATGTCTGATAAGGAACGAAAGCATTCCAAAGAAGAATTGAATAATCTAAAGGACCAGATTAAAGAATTACGGATGCTGCAACGAATCAAAGCCGATGATTTTGGCAGTATGGAGCAGGAAACCAGGCTTTATCTGGAACATCTGAAAAATAAAAAAGCGTTGACGAATGCCGAAAAAGAGCATATCAAAGAAATCGAAAAAGGGTTGGCATATCTTGATAAATACAACAAATCAAAACTTGATTTGGACGAAGCCCATCTCAATAAAATGCAGAAAGATTTACAAGCTCAGGAAGAACAGGCGCAAAAAGCCGGTTTGAATCTGGGTGGTATGGGCGCCTATGGCGGGCGGATGGTTAAACAAATAACCGGGTTGGTTATTGGCGGATCGATCATAGCCATTGCTGTACAGGCAGTGAAGAAATGGGCTGACCTGGATACCCAGATCACCAAAACCGGTGTTTCTTTGGACGGATTGAGTAAAAATAGTGTGGAAGGAATAACCCGGATCGGCAATGCGTTGGGATATACGAAAGAAGAAGGATTGGCATATCTGGACGTATTGACAGCGATTAGCGGTATAATAAATGATACCGAAATAGGGGGATTTAAAAATTTACTTACTTATGGTCGGGGAACGGGTGTTGGCGGACAAACCGGCGTACAGATGAGAGAAATACAACGATGGAGTGGCGAGGGAGTCAAGCCGGGCACCGATAAATATTTTCTGTCCCAATTTACTGCAATTGCACGAATGCTGAGTATGCGTGAAGGGCGCATGACCGAATTTATTGAAACGGCGATTGAATTGACAAAGACGATGGAAAAAACATTTATCAAGGTTGACGAAAAAGACATATTCAGAAATATTCTATTTCCCTCGATGGTATTTGGCGGATCAGACAGGGGGAGGGGCCAGAGGGGTTTGTCATTTATGCAACGATTAAATGAGAATGTTGGCGGCGGCGGTGATTTAATGGATTTGATGATGTACCGGACTATCGGGGTGCCGCAGAATTGGGAACAGATGTGGAATCTGAAAAAAGTCAGGGAGCAGGGTGTCTTTGGCACTATTGAACCGGGCGGTGAACCATTGATTATGGGACTGATCCGCAATTTTGAGAAGATGTTTGGCGGTGAAGAATATATAAATGCAAACAAAGATATTCGAGATGAATATGAAGAAACCGGTGAAAAACTAATATTAGACGATAATACTCAAAAAATGTATAATGAAAAAAGAGCCAGGATAATGGCATCTATGAAATCCGCAATGCCAGGTATAAGCACCGTCGAAATCGAAGAAATGTATAAAATGTACGAGGGATTACAGCGTGGTAACTGGAGTATGCAAATAGGCAGTCTCAGTAAAGAGGTGCAGAA
>JAFGOZ010000268.1 GCA_016926235.1 Bacteroidales bacterium
GAATCTTCCCGATCCAATTATTGGCTCAATGCCATTCTGCTGAAAGATAGAAATGAACGTGATGAGTTTCTTAAATTTACCAATGAGCATGGTGTCATGACACGCCCGGCATGGCGGTTGATGCACAAAATACCCATGTTTGAAAAGTGTATGAAGAATGACATAAGCCATGCAGAATGGATTGAAAACAGGTTGGTAAATATTCCAAGCAGTGTACAATGAAAAGACCTAAGGAAGATATTATTCTCATCGGTGGCGGCGGACATTGTTCGTCAGTGATTGATGTTATTGAACAACAGGGAATTTATAGGATAGCCGGGATTGTTGACCTGAAAGAAAAGCTGGGTGATGAGAACCTGGGCTATAAAGTAATTGGCAATGATGATGATCTGCCAACAATAGCCAGGGAGTATAAAAACTTTTTCATCACTCTGGGACAATTGAGGACTCCGCTTAGAAGAATGGAACTCTTTCAATTTTTGTGCGAGTTGGGTGTAAATCTTCCTTTCATTATTTCTCCGCATGCTTACGTCTCAAAGCATGCATGCATTGGAAAAGGATCCGTTATTATGCACATGGCCCAGGTAAATGCAAATGCAACAATTGGTAATAACTGTATTATAAATTCAAAAGCGCTTATTGAACATGATGCTGTTATTGAAGATAATTGTCATATATCTACCGGGGCAATTATTAATGGTGGTGTATATGTCGAAAAAGGCACCTTTGTTGGCAGCGGTGCTGTTACAAAACAATATATCCGCATTCCTGGAATGAGCTTTATTAAAGCGAATACTTTACTTACTGGCACACAAGAATAAGAAGATCAAAACATGAATTATAGGAACAGGGATATTGAACCTGAAAATACGCTGCTTGATGCTTTAAAACAGATGGATAAGCTGGACAAAAAGCTTCTACTTGTTATCAGAAATGAAAAGTTCATAAGTTTATTAAGCATTGGCGACATTCAAAGGGCTATCATCAAAAATAAAACACTGGACTCCAAAGTAGAAAGTATCCTCAGAAAGGATATACGAATTCTTAAACCAAATGATGATCTTGAAACCGCAAAAAAACTGATGATGGAATTCCGCATGGAACTCTGTCCTGTGGTCAATTCGGATAATGATATAGAAAGTGTTTATTTTTGGGAAGATCTTTTTGTTGACAAAAAGCCAAAGCCTGCCAGCCAATTTGAATTACCAGTGGTTATTATGGCCGGAGGATTAGGAACAAGGTTAAAACCCTTGACTAATGTATTACCCAAACCCTTGATTCCTATTAACGAAAAAAGCATTATTGAAGAAATTATAGAAAGGTTTCAACAACATGGTTGTCATGATTTTTATATTTCTGTCAATTATAAGGCAGAATTAATTGAGTTTTATTTAAGACAGCAAAAATTAAACTGCGATTTGTATTTTCTCAAGGAACCAAAACCATTAGGTACTGCAGGAAGCTTGTCGTTATTAAAAGACAAAATTGATAAGACTTTCTTTGTAAGCAATTGCGATATCTTAATTGAACAGGACTACTCTGAGATCTATGAATACCATAGGACGAACAAAAATGAAATTACAATTGTCGCAGCCTTGAAACAATATGCCATTCAATATGGTACTTTAGAAACTGGAGACAATGGACAGTTATTGGACATAATTGAAAAGCCGGAATTTGTTTTAAAAATTAACAGTGGCATGTATATCTTAGAGCCACATGTTCTTCGTGAAGTGCCTAATGATGAATTCTTTCATATTACTCATCTTATAGAAAATGTAAAAAGAAGAAATGGCAAAATCGGTGTATTCCCCGTTAGTGAAAAGTCATGGAAAGATTTAGGTGATAAAAGTGAATTCATTAAGAATATGTAAAATTCGAGTTAGATTGAGATCTTTATTAAAATGACATTACACCTTGATAGGTCAAATAATAGTATTTATTTGTAATTTTTTAAATCTATGCTAAACAAACTTAAGAATTTATGGAAGCAATACAAGTATTATTCTCTAATATTAAATAGTACTAGTTCAGCTAAACTTTTAATATATAATTACTTGCTTCCTGAAACAATAATTAGGATTAAAATAGCTGGGAACAATTTCTTCATCCGAACTAGAACAAATGATATTGAGGTTGTTAAAATTGCTTTTGTTGATAATGAATATGATATTCTTAATTGTAAACATGTAAATACAATAATTGATGCGGGTGCACATATAGGTACTTCAGCAATCTTTTTTGCAAATAAGTATCCAAATGCAAAGATTATTGCCATTGAACCTCAAAAAGACAATTTTGAGTTATTAAAAATGAATGTTAAGCAATACAAAAATGTACTTCCACTTAACGCAGCAGTATGGAGCACAAATGAATCTAGAAACATTTTAGATCGCCTGCACGGACATTTGGGTTATACCATATCTGAAACTAATAACAGCTTCAAATCTACAGGCCAAAAAACTGATTGTTATTCCATCAGTACAATAATGGAAATGTATAACCTAAAAACTATAGATATTTTAAAAATGGATATAGAGGGTGGAGAAAAATTTGTCTTCGAAAAACCGGAAGAATGGATTAACTGTATTGAAACAATTATTTTAGAACTTCATGAACGAATTACTCCGGGTTGTGAGAAGGCCTTTCTTGAAGCAACTAAAAAATTCAGCCATTTTGAGAGGTCGGGAGAAAAAATTATCGCATATCAGAATAATACTTTTGAGAAGTAATAGCATCCTGATCCTATAATTTAGTTTAGAAATACTCTAAACACAAATGGCTGTTATGTAAGCAGTCTGTATTATCTGACTAATTTGATCTATTTATGGTTAAAATAATATATGAGCTCTGAAAAATCACTGAAAAATCAGACCGTAAATGGCTTATTTTGGAGCTTTATTGATAGTGTTTCTAATCAAGGTATCACATTTGTTATTGGTATCATTTTAGCAAGGATATTAGCCCCAAAGGAAGTAGGCTTAATTGGTATGATATCCATTTTCATTGCTATTTCTGTTACATTTATTGAGAGCGGATTCTCACAGGCCCTTATTAGAAAAAAAGATTGTTCCCAGGCTGATTATTCGACTGTTTTCTATTTCAACCTGGCTATAAGTATTCTGTTTTACCTTATTCTATATTTTACAGCAGATTTTATTAGTGAATTTTATAAAGAACCCCAATTAGTCAATATAATAAAAATATTGGGCTTAGGTTTAATTATTAATGCTTTTACAATAGTACAAAGAACAATTTTATTCAAAAATATTGACTTCAAACTTCAAACAAAAATCACGATCATTTCATCTGTTGTATCAGGAATTGTGGGAATATGGATGGCAACTAAGGGATATGGCGTTTATAGTCTCGTTTTTAAGACCCTCTGTGGTTATTTCTTAACCGCTCTATCTCTTTGGTTTTTAAATAACTGGAAGCCTGCTTTTTTATTCAAAATAAGTTCCTTTAATGAAATGTTTTCATTTGGCTCAAAGCTTTTAGCTAGCGGCTTGATCAATACATTATACGATAATTTCTATTATTTAATAATTGGCAAGTTCTTTTCAGCCACAGAATTAGGTTATTTCACACGTGCTGATAGATTTAATAAACTTCCTTCACAAACTTTAAATAATATTATTCAGCGCGTGACATTTCCAACTCTCGTTTTAATTCAAAATGATATTCCCCGGCTTAAAAGTGCTTATCAAAAGCTTAACAAAGCAATGATGTTGATTTCCTTTTTTTCTTTGTTTAGTCTCGCAGCTATTGCCAAACCCATGATAATTGTATTAATTGGTGAGAAATGGATTCCTGCAGCCATATACTTACAGTTATTATGTTTCTCAGCTATATTTTATCCACTTCAATCATTGAACTTGAATGTTTTAAAAGTTTTAGGCAGATCAGATCTTTACCTAAAATTAGAAATTATTAAAAAAGCTTTAGCTATACCGGTTATTATTATAGGGGTTTTTACAAACGTGAAAATCATGATTATCGGAATGGCTTTTATTGCTTTCTTTTCATGTTTAATTAGTAGCCATTTTTCCGGCAAATTGATAAAGTATTCAATTCTAGAACAATTCAAAGATATTTCATCCTCTTTTTTTATTACATTAACCATTGCTATAATCACTTACTTTATTGGTTTTTATGTAAAGGCACCATTAGGTATTGTTTTAATTCTGCAATTGCTTATTGCACTATCGCTTTTTGTCAGCATTTGTGAATTAATTCGCATAAAAGACTATATATACATTAAAGAAATTGTTTGGAACAAAATAAAGGCTATTATTTTAAGAAAAATGGGCACTTAAACATGCATAGATAGCTCCTTTTGTTTTCTTGCATATTTCAGCAAATAGAAATAAATGAAAAATAAAATATTCATTATTGGTAATGGCGGCATAGCCAAGGACGAAAATGATAATGACTTGGCCAATCCAGATGTTGGGAATTTCATTTCATCACTTAAAGAAAATGGATTTGATGTTTTTTATGCAAGCCAAAAAAGTTCATTTATAATGAATAAATTCCTTTATACTTACAAATTGAAGGATAATTTCATTGATTATAAAGTAATTCGCGGCGGGAAAAGAAATCCCCTGCGTTATTGGGATTTACTCTATCTAATTTATAAAATACTTACATATCGGAATATTTATATTTATTATCCTGGCGGACTCTCAATAACTTCAGCAAGAATATGTGTGTTATTTGGTAAAAAATATGGAGTCTATGTCAGAGGCTACGGAATATATTCCCGGGACAAATCAAATAGCAAACATTTAAGCGAAGAGTTTACTAACTGGTTTATTCTATTAAAAGCTGCATACCTTATTACTGTCTCAGAAAAACTTAGAAATGATCTACTTCCATTTAATAAAAAAGTCAGTATTATCAGACCAATGATTAAATGGGATTTAAGGGATGCTGTATATAGTGAAAAAAATTATTCTAATAAAATAAAATGGAATTTTTTATGTGTAGGTTCAATTCATGAGAGAAAAGGGATTCCCGAATTAATTAAAGTTGCAGAAATCCTGGAAAAAGAAAACCTCAATTTTTCTATTAATGTGTTGGGTGATGGCCCATTGTTGAATTCATTAATTGAAAATCAAAAAAATGGGAAAGTATCAAAAAGTCTTAACTTTCTTGGGGGCGTAAGCACTGAGCCCGAAATATCTTTATGGTACGAAAGATCTGATGCCCTCTTATTGTTTACACGAAACGAAGGTTTCCCCAGAGTCTTATATGAAGCAATGATTAAAAAGCTTCCTATATTTACCACTTTCGTTTCTGGAATTTCCGGCACCATGAAAGCAGGTTATAATTGTATAGAATTGCCTGTCAGAGATAGTGAAGGCCAAGTCAAAGCTATACTAGATACTATTTGTAATCCCAGACTCCTCAATAAAATAGCAGATAACGGGCTATTAACAGTCAAAGAAATAATTAATAATAGGTTATCTCACCATGAGGTATTAATTACTAATCTAACCTCTCTGAGCTAAAAAAATGAAAATTGTTTGGTTGTGCCATTTCAATAATTTATTTATCTCAAATAAACTTGGGCTAAAGGAAACAGTAGAATTTGCGCCTTGGATTTCCAGGTTTATTGAGATTTTTGAAAGTAAAAACCAGTTGGACATTGAAATTGTATGCCCCAATAAGTATATTACTAGTATAAAAGAATTTTCAAAAGGCAATATAAAATACCACTTCTTTCCTTTTACCCTGCCTTTTATCCCAAATTACTTTAGCAACTTCATACATTACAAAACAAATTTTATAATAATTAAATGCATCATCAAAAGAATTATTACCAGAATTAACCCGGATTTGATACATGTTTTCGGGACAGAAAATGCATATTTCACATCATCAATACTGCAGCTAAAACATAAATTTCCAGTTTTCATTACTATACAAGGATTTGCATATTTTCTTCAATTAAATGATTATAAGACAAAAAAAAGGAAAGCTATTGAGAAAAAAATCATACAGGAATTTTATCATTTCGGAATCAGGGATAACAATATGAAAGCTTTCATAAAATCAGTTAATCCAGATGCTGTTTTTTTTCACCATGAAATTGCTCCTTATTTGCCTAAGTATGATGGTAACCTATTTAATAAAATTTTTGATGTGGTTTTCTTTGCCAGCGTTGTAAAAGAAAAAGGTATCGAAGACTTAATTCACTCAATTCATATTGTAAAGAAAGGCAAACCTGATATTCGGGTTTGTATAATTGGCCCTTCTCCAATGGGTTATGATCAAATTACGAAATTAATCAAGGATCTAGAGTTATTAGATAACTTTACAATAATGGGCGCTCAGAAGAGCATTGATGAAGTTCATAAAATAGCTGTTCAAGCAAGAATTTCGGTGTTGCCGACACATGCTGATACAATTCCTGGAACCATAATCGAAAGCATGTATATGCGAATACCCTGCATTTCTTACGCCGTCGGAGGAATCCCATCAATAAATGAGTTCAATGAAGTAATAAAAATTTTGCAAAAAGGTGATATTCAGGGTCTGGCTAAGAACATTCTTTTTCTTCTGGAAAATGAACAGTATGCAATGGAAATGAGTGACAGTGCATATTTGTATGTGTGTAACCGATGGAATTCCGACGAAATCTATAATTCAATATCTATTGCTTATAGAAAAATATTGAAATACTAAGTATCATAAATACTTGTCCAAAATTTTCTCATAATAATCAGGTTTCTTGTATTATAAAAATAAGATATTAGAAAAAGAAAGTGCCTATCTGGCAAAAAATGGAAAAATAACCTGGGGTAGCTGGGTATTCAATGTTATTCTTTCAATAATACTTGTTGGTTTTTCAGTAAGTATTATAGACTTTTTCCTCTCTAGACTAGTGATCTTTATTATTACAGTAGCCTTGTTATTGGCTCTTGTAGTAAAACGTAAGAGGGTTAATGCAATTGTATATTTTATAACAGCATATTTTGTGCTAATACAGTTGTTGGCAATGTTAAATTTTAATGACCTGACGCAAGATAGCTTACTTTCATTGGGTTTGACCGTTACAAGATTTCTTTTGGCATTTCTTATAATTAAACACGGGGGAATGTTTTTTCTTGAAAGATTTGAAAAGTTCTCATTTACATTAATATTGGTTGGGTTGCCCTTGTTTGTAATTATTCAATATATTCCCCAAGTTTCTTCTTTTTTGAGCAGTTTTGACATAAATAGTATTAAAATTCAGCAGGAGTATGGCGGTTGGAATATTTTCTTCTTCGTTCATAGTGGCTGGGCAGGAAATCGTTTTAGTGGCTATGCCTGGGAACCTGGTGGCATGGCTATGATGATAACCATTAGTTGGGTAATTTATATTTTGAACAAAGGACCTTTAATAAATTTAAAGGTCCTTATTTATTGTCTGGCCATGATACTTACTTTTTCAACTACCGGTTATATTGTAATGCTTTTTCTAGCAATCTTTTACGCAATAAACAGAAGAGGTACGAAGTTATTTGCTTTTGGTTTTCCAATTTTTGTTGCGGTATTAATCGCTGCACCTTACATTTGGAAACTGGATTTTATGGAAAGAAAAATTAATAATTATATTGAAAATGACGAAAAATACAGAAGTTACGAGGGCTCCTATGAGTCACTCGAGGTAAAAAATGTAGGCAGATGGAGTATTATCAAAATTGGCCTAAATGATATAGTTAAATGGCCCTTGGGCTATGGAACTGTAATAGCAGGCCGAACAAAAAATGTCAAAGGTGAGGTTATTTCTGGTGCAAATGGATTAATTAACTTTTTACTACTTTGGGGCTTTATTGGACTTGCTTTTTTAATTTACGCACTGTACAAATTTGTTTGTAATTTTCGCTATAGTAAGTTCGTCAGATTCAAATTATTCCTGCTAGTAGCTTTGTTACTTGTTTTCTCTTCCAACCAAGTTTCACTTAATCCAATATTATATTTTATAATCTTATACCCATTTGTTTACAAGTATGACAAATTAAGGAACCAGAAAATAATAGCTAATGGTAATTCAATAAATAGAATTAATGCTATTCCCTCTTCTTAAGTCTTTTCATTATTGAAATAATAAAAAACAACTAAAGTATAATTTGATACAATATGTTACAGCATTTCTATACAAATTATGAGAATTCATTTTGTTTATTCCGATAATTTTCCAGCGCCTTCAGCTTATGCAAACAGAATTCATTCTCTGGCGAAAGGATTGATATTACAGGGCGATCATGTAGTTGTTAATATTGTTTTCCCAGGCGCAAAAGAAAAAGCAGCCAACACTATAGAAAAGACAGGAATTTATAACAGTGTGCCATTTAAATACTATACAAAAAAACTTTATAAACCGGATAATAGGATTATTAAAAAAGTCGTTGGCATATTTGGTATCTTATCCTATATTTTCAGTTTGTTTAGAAACCATAGGTCAGCACCTGATTTTATTATCCTTTGTTCTAGCCATTTCGGTCATATATTTTCATTACACTTAATTTCCAAAATTCTTCATTTTAAATTACTAAGGGAAAAGAATGAATATCCCTTATTCATTATCTATAACCGAAAATATCTGGCTGCCAAAAAGCGCTATCAATATTTTGATGGGTTTATTTTCATGACTTATCATATCAAACAATTTTTTGAGAATCAACTCAATATTAAATCAAAAAGCATTGTTTTACCAATGACAGTTGATCTTGAAAGATTTAAAACATATGACCAGGATAATGAAACTAAAATAAATTACATAACATTAATTGGTGATGTTACAGGTGAAAAAGATGGTGTATATTTCCTTATTCATGCATTCAATTTAGTTCACCTGGAATTTCCTCAAATTCGTTTGCAACTTGTTGGCAACCTCACAAATAAGGATCAACTTAGGAATAAGTTAGATCTGATTCAATCTTTGAATCTTACTGATTTTATTGATTTTACTGGTTTGGTTGAACGTGATAAAATACCTGGCCTATTACTTAATTCTAAGCTCTTAGTACTGCCACGTCCGTTAAGCAAGCAAGCTGAAGGTGGCTTCCCCACCAAACTTGGCGAGTACATGGCAAGTGGTAAACCTATTATTGTAACCAGGACCGGTGAAATACAAAGATACCTGGAAGACGGAGTTCATGCATTTTTTGTTGAGCCCAATGATCATGTTAAATTTGCAGAAAAAATAAGAGCTGTGTTAACAAATTATGAAATTTCTTTAAAGGTAGGTCTTAACGCCAGGCAGCTGGCTTATGAAATATTTAGCCTGGAGGTTCAAGGTTTAAGATTACATAACTTTATGAAGGATTTTTAGATGGGTGCTTTTTTCCTTTTTCCAAAGAGTTCATCGATTGACAGACGCAGGGTTCTTGACATTTACCGAAAAAAGGGATTTGGGGAACCTGCATTTCATAATCTAGGTTCTTTTGAATTATTCCATTTCCCAAAGCAGATTATTAAAACACCAAATAGCGTAACTTATAAAAACCATTCAATTTATGTTGTAGGCTCTCTCTTCTATAAAGGGAATAGTTTTCAGGATAGCATAAAAACTCTTTTAATAGATTATATTAATTCTTGTATTGACAGTGGACGTCTGTATGGTAACTTTGTCGTAATTATCTATAAGCAAAATGAGCGCGTAACCTTTATTTTTGATAAGTCCTTTATTAAATCAGTATATTATGATCCAAAGAATGCGATTATTTCAACCGATTTAATCTGTATTGCCAATTCAGGAGTAAGTCAGTATACCATAAATAAACAAAGTATAATTGAAAGCCTGATCACAGGTAGCCTGATACCCCCGTCAACATACTATAATGAAATAATCAGAATTGATAAAAATTCGGTTCATTTGATAGATACCGAAAATACTCGATATTTCGAATTGACTTTTGGTAAGCAATATGAAATCCATGGTTATTCAGAATCACAGCAATACATAATTGAGCAATTGGTTAGTTACTTTAAGGATGCCAGTAATATTTCAAATGAGTTTGGGGCACATATTGGCCTGACTGGAGGGTTGGATAGCAGGTTGATTTTGATGCTGGCAAGGAAAAACTTCACAAATTTGTTAACAAACTCCTTTTGGAGAAGAAACAGTTCAGACTATGAAATTGCAAAACAATTGGCTTCATTAGCTCAAAGTAGGTTTTTCTCTCTGGAAAATTCCACATTCAATTTACCGAAAATTGATGAAATGCTGGAAACTGGATACTATTTCATGGATGGTCAAATAAGGTCGCAAAACTTTTGGCAGGAACCCTTTAGTTTGCCATCATATTGCACGCTTATGGCAAACAAGCATTTTGTTGGATTTCATGGAGCCGGAGGCGAACAATATCGCAATGCAGACAGAATGAACAAAAGTTTGAATATTTATGATTGGGTTGAATATGATTGGATCTATAAACAAGGTGGAAATTTCTTCATCAATGAAAAAGATAAAAATGAATTTACTAATTACCTGGTTGAAAAAATTAAAGCTAAGATTGATGTCAAAGACAATGAAATTAATCTTTTAACTCTGAAAAAAGTTCAAAACGAGGTCTATAATCAATCCAATAGAACCACAAGACTAAATTTTCTCAATCAATTGTTTTTCTATTTTGCCCCATTTACGGAATATCAGATTGCATCAACAGCTCTAAAAATAGTACCTCATTTAGGAAATTCCATTAACTACCAAATTGATTTGATGAATAATATTGACCATGAATTGTCTAATTTTGTGACGACCTATGGCTTTAAACTAACAGATAAATTACCCTTGCGATATAATGTTTTGCCAAAACTTGTTAATGCTTTGCCTAGAAAAATACTATATAAAATATTTCTTAAATACAAAACCCAAAATTTTAATCAGGCTGACACTAATGACATTTATATAAGCAATTCCAGGGAATACTTGGCTGATACATTAAATTTTGAAAAATTGCTTAAGAACAAGTACTGTTTTTACAATGCGCAATCCATAGGTTTTTGGCTACAAAAAAGCCTGGTTTAAATCTATATGTCAAGTATATGAAAATGAAGACTTTAAAAACAATCATAGCATTCTTGTATAATTTCTATAAAAGTACCCTATATACAAGAAAAATAAGAAAAATATACAAATCTGTCAACTTTCAATACGCCCAGTTCGATAAGACAGAAATTAAGGCTCATCAGAATCGATGGAAATCATTACATTCACATATTAACCCGACTTGGTATGAAGTATATGCTATTATAACAGGTAAAAGAGATCCGAACTTTGTACCAGAAGACGTTTATTACAACATTATTGAACCTCGTTTGAACAATAAGCAATTATCAAAAGGATACTCTGACAAGAATCTTTACGATACTGTTTATGATGCCAGGCTTTTACCCAAAACAATATTGCGAAATATTGATGGTGTTTTCTATAATGAAAAATATGAATTTGTTAATATTTCAAGTGATAGCGATTTATTAAGTAACCTAATTGGAAATGAAGAAATTATAATTAAGCCTAGCATGGATTCCGGAGGAGGTAGAGATGTTAAGTTATTTAGTTCAAATAATGGAAGATATGTTAATTCCGAAAATCAGACGCTGACTCTTGATTACTTATATTTTGTCTTTAAAAGGAATTTCATAATCCAGGAGAAAATTCAGCAACATACTTTCTTTATGGAATTTAATAAGACCTCTGTAAATACAATTCGTGTTTTTACTTATAGATCCGTTTTAAATAATTCTATAGAAATATTACATACCCTTTTACGTATCGGGAAAGCAAATAGCATTACCGATAATCAAGCCTCAGGGGGCCTTTCCTGTGGAATAACTAATGGTAGAATAAATAGCTATGCTGTTGATAAATACGGTAATAAATACGAAAATGTCAATAATATTGACCTTAACACTTATCTTGAAATTCCCTTTTACAATGAAATCTTAAACCATGCTAAAGATATTGCAAATCGAAATTACTATGCCCATCTTCTTGGACTTGATTTTTGTATTGATGTAAAAGGAGATGTTCGATTAATTGAAATTAATAACGTTAATAATGAAATTAATTTTTACCAAATGAATAATGGCCCTCTTTTTGGTCGATTTACCAATGAAATAATTGATTACTGTACGAAAAACCAAGCATCTTATATGTTTGATTTTACTATCTGATTCACCATGAAGGAAATAGTAATTCTTACTGATTACAAAAATCATTTTGGATCCAAACAATTCTCTTCAAGGTACAGGGGAGGTATGGATATCGGGAAACTTATCAGTCTTTTTACCCTTGCTGGTTATAAGGCAAATGCAATTCCAATTAGTAGCCTGAATTCTGAAAAAAAAGATAAGGATAATACTATATTTTTATACACTTCATCCGAAGACCATCAGGCTTTATATAAAACTTATATTGAGGATATTGTTTACAACCTTGAACAATCAGGCTTTATAATAATTCCATCCTATTCATTCCTTAAAGCTCACAATAACAAAGTTTCAATGGAACTATTGCGTGATCGCTCAAAACTTGATTCGATTAAAACTATTAGGAGCTACACCTATGGAACCATTGAAGAATTGAAAGACTCCATAAAACAAATAACCTCATACCCTGTTATTGTTAAGTCATCAGCAGGTGCTATGAGCAGAGGTGTTACAAAAGCCGATAATGAACATGAACTGATTGAAAAAGCAACCAGATTATCGCGTTCATTTAACCTTAAACACGATATTAAAGAACAATTGAGAAAATTAAAATACCGGTCAAATTACAGCAAAGAATCTTGTTACAGGTCAAAATTCGTTGTGCAAAATTTTATTGAAAACCTCAATAATGATTGGAAAGTATTGGTATATGGTAATACTTCCTATATCCTTTACCGGGGCAATCGTAAGGACGATTTTAGAGCCAGTGGCAGTGGTAATTTTATATTCAGGAAAGATATACCTGATGGAATCTTAGATTTCGCATATTCTATTAAGGAATATTTCAATGTCCCGCAAATTTCACTTGATATAGGTTTTGATGGCAACCAATTTCATTTGATTGAGTTTCAATTTCTGTATTTTGGAACAACAACACTTGAAAAATCTTCATTCTTTTTCGAAAGGCAACTTGATCAATGGATATTAAGGGAAAAAAAATCTGATATTGAAGCGACATATGTAAAAAGTATGATCGATTTTATTTCTGAACATATTATTGAGCAATGAAAGTCCTTTTTGTTTCAAGCGGAAACAACAAAACAGGCATATCACCAATAATACGTAATCAGGGATTTGCCATTGAAAAAGCTGGGTGTCTTATTGATTTTTATCTGGTAAAAGGTAATGGCATTGCTGGCTATCTTAAGAATGTTTTACCTCTAAGAAAGTTGTTGCTTAAGGAAAATTATGATATCATTCATGCTCATTATTCACTTTCGGCTTTTGTAGCAAGTATGGCATTTGCCAGACCCTTAGTGGTATCAATAATGGGTTCAGATATAAAAATGGAAGGCTATTTAAAAATTCTATTGAAATTTTTCCTTGTTACTTTTTCCTGGAAGAAAATTATTGTAAAGTCAGAAGACTTGAAGAGGAGTATGAACCTAAATAAAGAAGTCATTGTTTTACCAAATGGTGTTGATTTGGATCTCTTTATACCATTGAACAAGGAGTATTGCTTGAATAAGTTAGGTTGGAATATTAATAAGACTCATATACTTTTTGCTGCAAATCCCAAAAGAAAAGAAAAAAACTTCCCCCTATTCAAAAGTTCTATGTTGTTATTGAATATTGATAGTGTTGTTTTTCATTACTTAGAAGATACTCCCAATGAATTGATGCCAATACTATACAATGCTGCAAGTATATCAGTTCTTACAAGTCTATGGGAAGGTTCCCCCAATGTAGTTAAAGAAGCAATGGCCTGTAATTGTCCTGTAGTTGCAACAGATGTTGGTGATATACGTTGGCTTTTTGGAGATGAACCGGGTCACTATATTGCAGGTTTTTCCACTGAAGATTTTGCCGATAAAATAAAATCAGCATTGGAATTTTCGAATAAAATTGGAAGAACAAATGGTCGTGAAAGAATTATTTCTTTGGGATTGGATTCAAAGGTCGTTGCAAAAAGAATTTTAGAAGTTTATCACAAGGTAATGAATACGTAATGCTGATTCTTTCCGATGCCAATACGATTAACAAGAAAGCCTGGAGTGATTTTGTGCTCAATCATCCAAAAGGGAACATCTTTCAAACACCTGAAATGTTTCACGTGTTTGAGAAAACCAGAAACTATTTTCCTATAGTAGTTGTAGCGGTTGATGATAATGAAGTTGCTGGTGTGCTTCTTGGTGTAATCCAGCAAGAAAATAAAGGTTCTTTGGGTTATCTTTCTGCGCGCTGCATCATATTTGGTGGCCCCTTGGTAAAGGACGATAATTTTGAAGTAATAACCACTTTGCTTTATGAACACAATAAGAAAATAAAAGAAAAAGCTATTTACTCACAGTTCCGCAATTTGTTTGATATGGAACTTAATAATTCCATTTTCAAAAAAAATGGATACCAATATCAATCTCATCTGGATATTCATATTAATCTTAATCAATCATTTGAATCGCTTAAAACACAAATTCATAAAAGCAGACTAAAGAACTATAATAAATCCATAAACAAAGGTGCTGAAATTAGAACACTGAATAGTCTTCATGATATAGAAAAAGGTTACATACTACTTAAAGAAACATACAACAGAATTAGGCTGCCTCTTCCAGATATCAGTCATTTCCAGGCAATAGCTGAATATCTTGTGCCAAAACAATATTGTATATGTTTTGGTTTATTTTTCGCAGAAGAAATGATTGGTTTCAGGATTGTTTTTACTTTTAATGGAATTATCTATGATTATTATGCCGGAAGTTCCCTAAAACATGCTAACAAATACCCAAATGATGTTTTAATTATTGAAATACTAAAATGGGGCTGTTCCCACAATTATGACTATTTTGATTTTGGAGGTGCCGGGAAACCAGGCATAAAATACAATGTAAGAGATTACAAATTACAATTTAGCAACAATTTAGTTGAGTTCGGCAGATTTCAAAGGATACATAAACCACTTCTCTATAGCATCGCTAAATTAGGATTATTGGTTTGGAAAAGATTCAAATAAATGTTTTCATTAGTACCCCGTTTAAATTACAGATACACCGCCAAAGATGCATTAATAAGCACGAAAGGTGTTTTCACTAAGCGTCATGCTGTTGACCCTTTATTCAAACTTTTCGGAAATAGGAATATTTATTTCGTAAATCATGCCCGAACAGGTTTAAGAATTGCTTTGAATTCTTTAAATCTCCCCCCAGGTTCACGAATTGGTGTACAAGCATATAATTGCCATACTGTTTTTAATGCAATTCAAAGTGCTGGATTTAAGCCTGTTTTTATTGATGTAACTGATAGTTTTAAAATAGACATTGCTGATCTTGAGATTAAGAAAGATTTATTTGATGCATTGATTGTCACCCATCTTTTTGGATTTCCGGCAGATATGGATAACATCCTACGAATTATTCAGAATAAGCCTATCATTGAAGATTGTGCACATTCCTTTCTTTCAAAATATAAAGGTAGCCTTACCGGGACTATTGGACATATTGGGGTATTTTCAATTGGCAAAGCAAAATTTCCTTCAATTGGTTCCGGGGGTTATATAATTGTTAATAATACTTCTTACCTCAATAATATTCAATTTGAAATCAACAAATTAGAAAAATATTCGCTAATAAAAGAACTCATTTCCGTTATCTACAGCCTGTTGCTTAACATGTTGCATAATCCTTACATTTATAAGCTCATTACCTTGCCATTTTTAAAAAATATTGACAGGCAAACAGATATAACAGGAAAATTTAAAAATATTGAAAGAAAAATTCTTACTACAAATAAGGTTTTGTTCTTGTCCAATTTGAGTGACTACGAATTAATAAAAAAGAAACAACTTGATAATGGCAAGGATATCATAAAAAGATTTGGAGATAAAACATCCTTAAAGAAATTAGAGGCCAATATGGATGAAGAACCGAATTTTTTCATGATCCCAATGTTGTTTGATCATGGTAAAGATGAATTAATTCAGAAATGTAGTGAACTCGGGTATGAGGTTGGAAGTCATTTTAATCAATGTATTAATTGGGCTAAGTCTTTTGGTTATCAAGATGGAGCATGCAAAAATTGTGAGAAATTATCATCCCAAATGATTTCCTTTCCAACCTACAGAAAGTTTTATCTATAACTAATCCTCAAGGAAAAACTGTGAAAGTATTAATTGACATTGCTCATCCGGCGCATATTCATTACTTCAGGAATTTCTCAAAGCTATTTGAGCAAAAAGGACATCAGTGTTTGTTTACATTGCGAAATAAAGGAATTATACTTGAATTAGCAGAGCATTATAAGCTAAACTTCACCGTTCGCAGTAAAGAAGGCAGAAGCAAGCTTTTTTACATGCTATCAGCAATTAAAAACATTTTCTTAATTGCCAGAAAATTCAAGCCGGATGTTTTTATAGACATGGGTACAGTTGTTGCTTCTCCTGTTGCGAAAATATTAAGGAAACCGTATATCGCATTTGATGACACTGAAGCATCTGTCAAAGCCAGGGCTTTGCATATGCCCTTTACGGATGTAGTTTTAACACCCTCTACCTTTTATATTGATTTAGGACGAAAACATATTCGATTCAACTCATTAATGGAAATGATGTATCTGCATGAGAACTATTTCTCTTCAGACAATAAATTATTAATGCCCTATATTAAAAATCCATCAAATTATGTTCTCATAAGATTTGTGTCCTGGGAGGCTCATCATGATATCGGGAAAAAAGGTATTTCATACAGCAAGAAAATAGAACTGATTGCTTATTTAGAAGAAAAATATGAAGTCATTATCTCCGCAGAAGGAGTTCTTCCTATTCAATTTGAAAAATACAGAATGAAGGCTCCTTCTTATATGATCCACCATGCAATTGCAAATGCCCGTTTAGTTATTACAGAGGGTGCAACAATGGCGTCAGAGGCAGTTATTTTAGGAGTACCTACAGTGTACATTAATACAATCCAAAATGGTTACTCACTAGAACAGAAAAATAGTGATTTGCTATTTTCACTTTCGGAGGATCACAATTTAATGTCTGAAATTATGAAAGCTGAGCAAATTATTGAAAATGAAAATATGCTAGCCAAGTTTAAATTAAGCATTAAGAATTATAAAGCCAGTAAAATTAATTGCACCGAGTTTTTGATATGGTTTGTAGAAAACTACCCTCAAAGTGTTCAGATTATGCGTGAAAATCCCGACTATCAATTATGGTTTAAATAAGTCTTTCTAAAACATTTACTGGGCAATCACCCCCTTCACCCCATTCTTCGCCCTTTGCCAAATCAGTTCTTTGATCCAGGGCAGCATCCTGTTGTCCCACCGTTGCGGGTGCACGGTGATCATCAGTTGTGGAGGCAATGATCCGGCGTTTGCGGCATGGATGATGTTGAAGGTGGAATGGAATGAGGGTTTCTTCAGGTCCTCCCCCAACCCCCTCCGGAGGGGGACATTGTTCTCTTTAGCATTCGTATCAGCTATTTGACTACCTGGAACTTTATCTCGAATGCTGACGCGTTCACCGTCCCACCTCCTTCCGGTATCGGTTAAGTACAATACTTTGCTGAAATCGACATCAAAATAAGGTTCGCCGATAATACCATAATCCCGGTAATCGTATTGCTCCCAGATTTTTCGGTTATCGTAACGGGTTAACGGACTGCCGTGCATGCAAATAGTCTCAACCTGTGCCACCTGACGAAGTTTTGCCAGGTGCTGCTCAAATAACTGTATCGCTGCTTCCTTGTTCCCCTTTGCAAAAGCGAGGTCTTCATAATGATAACCGATCTCGTGTCCGAGTTCAGCAATTTGCCTGATGACATCGGGGTCAAAACTTTGCGGTACCATGCGGAAATAATAGGTACCCACTATTCCCAACTCGGCTTCGAGCCGGGCTGTCTGCAATGAATTCAGCTTGCGGGCATCCACGTCGTGACGTAATACAATGGCTTTGGGGGCCGGGGCCTTCAGGAAATCCCGGAAGGTTTGGAATATGTAACCCTGGCTTTTAAGTGCCTGTAAAAGTAGTGTAAAGGTTTCTAACGTAAAATCGCGCATAGGGCCTGAAATAAGGGGTAAATTTAATACTATCTATTCAATCTATGAAGCATCAGGAAAAAGATGCCACAAAGACACTAAGGCACTAAGTCTATTATTATTTCCATTTACTGAAATAAAAACCTGTCTCTTCGTGGCTTCGTGGCTTCGTGGCTAAAAACTAAAATTTGCCACAAAGACACTAAGGCACTAAGTTTATTATTTTATTCATTTACAGCAATATAAAAAAAGTTCTTTGTGCCCCTGCCTAGCCGGCAGGTTTGTGGCTAAAAACTAAAAATTGCCACTAAGTCACTAAGGCACTAAGATTTATTACCGGGTTTACCATAGCATGCATTTAAAAATTTGTGTTCTTCGTGTCCCTGCCTGCCCTGCCTACCGGCAGGCAGGCGGCAGGCAGGTTTGTGACTAAAAACTATAGTTCTTCGTGTCTTCGTGTCTTCGTGCCTTTGTGGCTAAAAATTAATGATTGCACATGTTCCAAAAATATTTCAAAGCCATATTCTGGTTTGGTTACCTGGCCACGTTACTGGTAGCCCTCCTCCCAATTGCAGGTGACCTTTCCAAATTTCATGTGGGTCCCCCTTCATTCGAAATCCGGCTCGATCATCTGCTTCATTTTGGTGCGTATTTGCTGATTTGCCTCTACTATTTAGCCGGCCATAAACTGGGGTATCGGCTTTTTAGAGAAAAACCCCTGCTGAAATTTGTACTTGTCGTGTTGCTCCTGACCACTGTTACCGAGCTGGTACAACTGTGGGTACCGGCACGGGCGTTTAACCCGTTTGATCTGTTGGCGAATGTGGCGGGCCTGGCGGTGGGAGTTGGGGTGATAGTGATTTGCCACGGAAAACGGTTTAAAACGTAGTCCAAGACCACAGTTTACAAAAGCGAAGTTGTAAAAAAACTTCGCTTAGCGGGGTTATATCATTGTTTCATGTTTTAAATAGTTTAAAAGGCATAGCATTTGAAAAAGTTTAGGCAATAAGAAAACCAACCACATCACTACAACGAGTGCGGAGCGGAATAAAAAATTCCAAATTATACGGCCTGCCGTCCAAGCGAAGGCGAGGTACGAGACGGAGCGCGTTCACAACGTCAGTCTTCCCTGCCTGCCGGAGCTTCAGCGAAGGCAGGTTTGGTTACTTTCTGTGGCGACAAAAAGCTTGCCTGCCGGAGCCCTGCCTGCCGGCAGGCAGGTTCAGCACAGGCAGGTGACAAAAAGAAAGTTTCCGGGCAAAAGCCCGGTGAAATAAGTACGACTTAGACACAACCTGTCCCGCATTCCTGCGGGAGCCCATAGCCTAGGCCGAACCAGGAAAGAAAACTTCGAATTCTTAAACTTAGTGCGCTTCGTAATGTTTTCACTTAGTGACCTTTGTACTCAAACTAAACTTTGTCAGAGCCGTGCCAGGTAAATGCACGACAATTGCCCTGAATCAGGCTATCTTGATACCATACTTTTGTATTTCGCCCAGAAAACCCGCATCATCAAAATCTCTTTCAATAATGATCGGTTCGATCCGATCATCAATCTGC
>JAFGOZ010000269.1 GCA_016926235.1 Bacteroidales bacterium
AGCAGCTGCTTATTGTTTACTGAACATGGGAGATTTGAGGTCTCCAAAGATTATGTGCATTATGGTCAAATAGAATAGTATGGCACGTACTTTATTATTTTGGACATTTGAAAGAAGTAAAGATAACGTGCCAATATCGCTACTATGACCTTAACACCAGAAAAATATAACTCTCATCCGATAATTGTAGATTTTTGATAAAAACTCAAGGCTGGTGACCCATTGAATAACTCTCATAAATCAATAGTTGGGTTGATGCCGTTAATCGGAGAAGGAGCCAGAACAAAATGAATACAGGGGGTATACCCCCTGTATTCTCTGTATTTATCTTAATATGTTTAACCTTTATATTTTACCCTTTTCACGAATATGCCCAAGAAAATCATGCTGATAAACAAAGCTGTCCCAATACCTGATGCTGATACGGTACTGTTGGAGGCAGCATCAATAAAGCATTTGCCTCCACTACCGCCTCCTCCAAACAATAATGGTGTTTTTTCCTCGTCCTCTTCCGGCACAACCTGAGATTCGGATACACCTACACCTGAGGGATCCACTATATAGTAATTTACTACTCCATCGATGTCCCCGAAGTCCGTATCTCCGTCTTTCAGTTCCAGTCTCACAGTCAAACCATCGTCGAGGAAGGTTGCATGCCCATATTCACGCCAGCCACCAAGCTCGTCGTACTTGTACCAACCGGCATCAGCCGGTGCAGGTTCTTCCAGGTATATGTCGACAAACGCAGATACGCTCGGATCGATAACCTCTACCTTGAAGCAGACAAGGCCGAACGGCAGTGAATCAGGCCTGTTCACAGTGTCTGCAATATCATTGGGATCTAGCAGCATCACCGATGTGATCGATGACACATTCTCGACGCCTACCAGACCCACCACAACAGTATCCCCTTCTGCAGTTCCATTATCCAGTACTGTCGAGAGTGTAATAATATTATTATCTATATTGCCGTCACCATCCCAGTCGTATTCAGCCTCCTGATCATCGGGGATGCCATTGCCGTTTATTTCATCGTTGCCGTCAAGTTCAGTCAGGAAGGCTATCGCATCAGACCATTCGGATGCATTGCTGGAAGCATCGTAGTATCTCACCCTGCAGGCATAGGAGGTGTGAGGGTTCAGGACAAAGGCAGGGACATCAAGAACTGTCAGGCAGGTACCGTTCTTCGAGCTAAGTACAACAACTTCAGCATTGACATCGCGGATCTCCCATTCTGTCTGATAATGTGTACCGTTGTCTGCATCATAGAAATCAGATGCCTCGATAGTGCACTTAACCGGAACGTCTACATAATAATCCGGTACAATGATAGAAGGCTTGTCAGGTACGCTCCACTCGCATGGATTGGACGGATCAATATCGCTGTTGTCTCCTTTTCCATCTCCATCGCTGTCCGCCCACTCTAAGGGGTCATCCGGGAAGACATCGACACTATCTACATGAGTATCTCCATCGGAATCCCACTGGGAGGATGAACACCCGTTGACATCAACAGTTTCACCTGCAGGAGTGTTAGGGCAATGATCCAAGCTGTCGTAGACACCATCGCCATCCGAGTCTGTCAGAGAATATGTAACAGTTAAGTTTACAGGGATCGTCTGTGGAGTATTTGATGCCCCTGCTGCAAAGATAGTGATAGTTGCCGTATAAGTGCCTGGAGTAAGGCTTGAGGTTGTATAATTAACTGTAATGATATCATGCTCGCCAGCGGATGTTCCGCTTGATGGAGTGCAGGATAGCCAGATTTGATTATCAGATATTGTATAACTAAGCGTCCCGCCACCTGAATTCCAAATATCAAAAGTCTGGCTCGATGAGTTATTGCCTTGAGTGCAAGAAGGGGCAAGTGCTGCAAAAACGTTGTGTGCAATGGATGGAGATGATGTTGCAAAAGTCATTTTAGAGCCATATGTTGCTCCGTTACTGTTTATTGCAACCAGACGATAATAATATGTCCTATTTGATGAAAGATTTGAAAGGGTTGTGCTGACCTTTACATCGACTGTTCCCGATCCTGCACTTGCAGGAGATGTTGTATTGTCTAAATAAGATGTCGTTCCATATTGAAAATAATATGTTGTGTTCAAGCCGTCAGGATTTATCGTTCCATTGAGCGTCGCTGAATCATTCATAATGTTGCTTGCTTGTTCGGTATTGATTTTTTGTGTGGAAGTATAGAATTCGCTCACACCTCCAAAAGTGCCGATCCATTTGTGATCTGAGTTATCAATAGCAAGAGCGTTTATCTGTCTGTCTGTAAGGCCATCAGGAGTCCCATATGCCGTCCAGTTGCTACCATTATATTCTAACAAATGACCAGAACAGCCAAACCAAATATTGCCTTCACTATCCATATCAACGCAACGCATATTGTCTGATTCTAGATCATCGAGGTCATGGGTCGTCCAATATGTTCCGTCATACTGGCTAATCCCATCACTTGTGGCAAACCAAACATTACCCGAGCTATCGACTACAATGTCATTAACATATTGAGAAACCAAACCATCAGAGGCTTCATAGTTTGTCCAAGTAGCTCCATCAAACTTGCTCGCCCCGCCATATGCGGCAAACCAGAGATTTCCTTCGGCATCAATATATATGGCTTGAACATTGTTACTGACAAGACCATTGGCGGTAGTATAATTTGACCAGGTAGCACCATCGTATTTGCTGACGCCTCCTCCCTCGGTAGCGAACCAGATATTATTTGAATCATCAATTACAATATCTCGTATATAATTGTGGGCCAGTCCATTATTTGTTGAATATGTGGTCCAACTCGAGCCATCAAACATGCGAACACCAGAATAATATGTCCCAACCCATACAATCCCGGTATCTTCAATTGCAATCGCTTTCACTTCAGTATTAGCAAGATCAGCTTCTTGAGTAATTGTTTCCCAGGATGTACCATCAAATTTACATATCCCATTCCCTGTTCCGAACCACTTGTTGCCCTCATGATCTATCGCGATTTCTGACACGTATGGATCAGAAAGTGTTATGGGAGTTCTAAAATAGGACCAGCTTTCACCATCAAACCTGCTGATTCCGGAATCACCACCAAAATACATATTCCCTGATGAATCTATCGCTATGCCACATACATTATTACTGAGTAATCCATCATCTTTCGTATAGGATGTCCAATTGGTGCCATCAAATCTGCTGATTCCGGAACTTCTCGTACCAAACCATATGTTTCCATTCTGGTCATTTAACATCGAGATGGCTGAATTAGCAATCAAACCATCATTTGTAGTATACGTAGTCCATTGCAGACCATCATATTTACATACCCCATCCATGTAGGTTGAAATCCAGACATTTCCATCCTGATCTGTTTCTATAGCACGAGCACCAGGGCCTGGAAGTATGCCGTTACTTTCATTGTAATGGGTCCAAGAATTACCGTCAAACCTACTGGCTCCCCACCAATGTGAACCGAACCAGACATTCCCTGATTGGTCAATCTCAACCGCACATACATCATTATGGTCGATATCGGTAGGCCCCCACGGACCAGTGTCGTAGACTGTCCATGTATTATAATCATAATAAAAAGCACCACCTGGAGCAGTACCTATCCAGACATTGCCGGAGTCATTAAATGCAATATCGCACACTTGAAATATTTGAAAATTGTTATTGGTATATTTATAAAATTTGAAAGTATTTCCATTTAAAACACTTAAACCGCTCCTTGTACCCAACCATTTATTTCCGTTAGGATCTATAGCTACTGATGTAACATAATTATCCAACAGTCCATTTTTCACAGAATACTCTTCGTAGGAATTTGTTGTCAAATCCCAGCAGATAACGCCACCTAAAGTAGCCGCCCATAAATAATTTTCATCAAGGGTTAAATCGTATATATAATTAGAAAAGGTATAGTTGCGCCAGGTATCAGCTTGTAAGATTGTTGGAGTTATCAAACCTGACATGATTAAAACCAAAGAAAACAGCATCTTAAAAAACGACTCTGGCGCCAATGATTTTTCACACATTTGTTTTTCTCCTTTAAAAAAGTGGCTAGCTATCACTAAATATCTAAGTTGCGCAAGGACGAACATCTGCATTGCTGTCATTTTAATCTGTATTATCAGTTACGTATCCTGAGCGCTGAACGAACTCCTCAAACCGAATTTATTCTGTAAAGATTTTTATAAAGTAAAGAGGACATCCTATATTTTTACTTATCTTTTCTGTTTTACCATGCAATGCCACTTGTTATATTCTTGTCAGAATGGTGAATAAGTTGATTGCTGATTCTGGACGAAAGCATTTATGATTACCTCCTCATAAATGAAAATTAATTCAAGAGCCTATAATGTTCATATATTTCAAAGGTGTTGTCAAGATGAAAGTCCTAGACATAATGAACCCAATGCAATTATTGTGCAAATTGAAACATTATATAATTATTACAATTTGTAATATATGCATACGGGCATACTCACAGAAAAGGGTAATTAATTTATAATAATATGTATTTTAATTCATAATGACAGGCATTGAAAATATTCTTGTGCATCAAAATATTTAGAGGCTGCATAAGTAACAGTCGAGATGGAGCGAGTCGTTTTGAATATATCAGCATGAAACCTAAGCTAGATATTCAGATACCTAGAATAGAGATCACTATAAGAACTGGAAGCTCTGGGTATATTCCACATATCTGCGATTAATCTCATCTTTCTAAGGGAACGATATTTTCAATATCTTGCATAGATATCTGCACAGCAATGACAAATCAATTCTCAAATCATCAGGGGGTTTTCTCCCTGGGCTGTGAATTTCAGCACCCGAAACGGGGCCCCTTGGATGCCGGTGAGTGAGTTGATGGAAAATCCGTAAACGA
>JAFGOZ010000270.1 GCA_016926235.1 Bacteroidales bacterium
AAACAGAAAGAATATAAAAAGGTTTATGGCAGTCAACTAACGCTTGACTTCTGATACCTCGGGGCTCTGCCCCGGGGTTGTTCATTTTAAAACTAAGTTTGTTTTTGAGGCGATATAGAAAAAGATAAATTTATTATGAGATGTTTTAATTTATTTGTAATTGGCTTAACACTTAGTATTTTTTCGCTTGCCCAAAATCCGGTAACACGAGATGCATTTTCCGAAGCAAAAGAATTCTTAAATTATCTCTATGCTATAAAAGGTAAGTATACCCTAACAAGTCAACATTGCCAGCCTTTGTATAAAGACATACTAATGGAAAGGGTAAAAGATCTTACCGGAAACTATCCGGCTGTTTATGGTCAGGATTTCGGATTTAGTCCACCCAACTCTTTAGATGGGATAAATTTCAGACAACGAATAGTTGACGATGCTATCGCCTGGTATAATAAAAGTGCTATAATTACCATCATGTTGTATGCTGGTACTCCTGTATTCTGGAGGCCTTATCATGAAATGAATGGCTCTTGGTTCTGGTGGGGAGCCAGGCATAGCGAAGAGGGTCGCATAAAACTATACCGGATACTATTCGATAGATTGGTAAACTATCAGCAGAAATTCACCGGAAGAAAGAGACAGTATATACCATAATGAAAAAAACCTTGACATTGGATGAAGTGAATCAACAAAGAGTAAAATAAATTTTATAACTTCTATAAACAAGAAAGCAGGTTCAGGTAATATGTTACAGTTTATTCAGCCTTCTGTTGAAATATTTGGAATCAGGGTAGATGAACCGGTTACTACCTTAACCGATTTGTTTGTTTCGGCAGTATGTTTCTATGCTTTTATCCGGTTAGGCAGAATTCCTCTTAAAGGAAAAATGCATTTATACCTGAGAATCTATTTTATCAGCATGGCATTCGCCACTGCTATTGGTGGTTTGGTTGGTCATGGATTCTTATATGCCTTTAAATACAATAATTTCAATTTACCTGTTTCTCCCTGGAAATTGCCGGGTTGGCTCACCAGTATGATATCAATTGCCATGATAGAAAGAGCCTCCATTGAATATGCCCGGAAGTTAATTAAACCAAAATTAGCCCGATTCTTTGCCTGGCTTAATATTATTGAGCTTCTCACTTTTATGACAATCACATTTTCCACTTTAAATTTCTTTTTTGTGGAAGTACATACTACATACGGACTGCTGATAGTTGTAGCAAGTTTCAATATATTCATATACATCAGAACAAAAAACGAAGGGAGTAAATTGTATCTGTTTGCAGTGGGCATTGCTGCATTATCGGCCCTTGTATTTATGAATGAATGGGGAATCAGCAAGTGGTTTACACATTTCGATATATCTCACACGTTAATGACTTTTGGGGCTTATTTGTTTTACAGAGCATCTTTAAAAGCCATAGAAGAACATGATTAATGAGTTGAAATTTTCTGGAATTTGATGCTATATTTACTTTTTAAACCATAAGTTATTCTTTATGATACTTACAAATACACTTACTATTCCCGGAAAAGAAATAGTTGAATCTCTTGGCATTGCAAGAGGAAGTACGGTAAGAGCCAGAAATATAGGCCGTGATATTTTTGCCGGACTAAAAACTATTGTAGGAGGCGAAATCTCTGAATATACAAAACTGCTAGCCGATGCCCGTGAAGAAGCCTTACAAAGGATGATTCAGGATGCAGAGAAATTAGGTGCTGATGCCATTATTAATCTTAGGTTTACCACTTCATCTGTCATGGCCGGAAGTGCCGAAATACTTGCTTATGGAACCGCTGTTAAAATAAAGTAATGATATTTATGTTTATTGCTGTGTTATACGGATTAGCTTTTCTTGCAGTATTTGTCCTGTTCATAATAGTTTTGGTTAAACGCGTTGAAGATAAAGACAAAGAAACTTTTGAAAAAAGGGATAATTAGAAAAACTGCCTTAACAGTTCATCTAAAGTTGCCGTCTTAACCGGATCGAGAATCCATATGCTATCATTTAAAATGAGTTTGTAATCCAGGCGTGCAGTAAGTTCAAAAAAACGATCATAATAAAACAGTTTTGTTTTACCAACTCTCTTCATTTACCATACTCCTTCTCTGCCCCATGAATTAAAATCGCCTGCAATGGCTACTTTATTAGCAATACCATAATAAATAAAGGTCGATTTATCAGCTTTTACTCAAGGAATTCCTGATTCCAAAGCATTTTTAAAGTACCTCTCTGCTAAGTTTTCCTGTTTGCAGGAATCCATAGCCTGAATTTTTTTCTCCAGCGTTTCAATTGTAATTTGTTTTTTACAACTACAAAGTAATACAGCGATTATTAAAGCAGTGATAACAAAGAAGTTTTTCACGTATATCTCTTTTTAGTAATGAATTGGAGTATCATCGGATACTTTTAAAAGAAAGGTAAGAAAACTATTTGAGTGCATTTTGCAACAGGCACAAAAAAAAGAAAGCTTGCAATGGGTCTAGTGCAAGCTTTCTGCTAATATGGGTCAAATCGTTAGGGCTAATGGGCACTAAAGTAATAATTAAAATTTAATGCACAAGAGCTTTGGTTAAAAAATCATAAAAAAAATATTAATTGAATGTGAATTCAGTATATATAATATTGGTTTACAAATCATTAACTGCCTTTCGGATTTTAAGTAATTTTTCTAAAAGTCCGGGCAATAAATCAAGCTTTAGCATGTTAGCCCCGTCTGACAAGGCTTTTGAGGGATTCGGGTGCGTTTCAATAAACAAACCGTCAACACCCACTGCCACACCCGCTTTTGCGATTGTTTCAATCATGTCCGGTCTACCACCGGAAACACCTGAATCCTGATTAGGTTGTTGAAGAGAATGAGTAATATCAAGAATTACCGGATGGCCAAACGATTTCATTTCAGGAATTCCCCTGAAATCAACCATTAAATCGCCATAACCAAACATAGTACCCCTGTCGGTAAGCAATACCTGGTCATTACCTGAATCAATTACTTTTTGAGCTACATACTTCATTGAGGAAGGAGCCAAAAACTGACCTTTCTTAATATTTACTATTTTGCCCGTTTTTGCAGCTGCCACCAACAAATCTGTTTGGCGACACAGAAAAGCAGGAATTTGTAATATATCGGCAACCTGCGCTGCCCATGAAGCTTCTTCGGCAGTGTGAATATCAGTAACAACAGGCACATCAAACTTCGATTTTACATCGGCTAATATTTGTAAGGCTTTCTCATCGCCAATCCCTGAAAAAGAATCGATTCTTGAACGATTTGCTTTTCGGTACGATGCTTTAAAAACATAAGGTATATTTAGTTCCTGAGCCGTTTTTTTTATGCTTTCTGCTATACCAAAACATATATCTTCACTTTCTGCCACGCACGGCCCTGCCAGCAGAAAAAAGTTTGATGAATTTAACAGAAAATTTTTATCTATATTACTCATAGTTATTTGTTATTGCTTATAAACCAAGGCCAAGTATTTAATGAATAGCCTTATCAGCATACGAAGATAATGAGTTTGCCGCAACAATCTTATCTCATAAAAAACAAACCTGACAATTAATTGAACTTTATAAAAACGCTGACACAATAAATCCACTTCGGTTTAGATAACTCATTGATAATATGAGCGTATATTTGTCGATAAACTTAACGATAAGCACCTTTTTTATTTGTAAGAATAATAATAAACCGTTTTCTTTACAATCATCCAAAACCTATAACATGAAAATAGTTTTAAATTTCCGTCTGATTTTTTTTATTCTTTTACTGGTATTCGTTTTTAATATAACAAATGGCCAAACACTTTCCGATACCCTGATAAAATATTTTGTGGGGACTACAGAGCCCACATCAGACTGGACTGCTGAAAACTTTGATGATTCGGGCTGGAATACCGGTTATCATAGTCTGGGTTATGGCGATAACGATGATTATACAATAATAGATACCACCACCTCGGTTTATGCAAGAATTCCCTTTTATGTAACCAATACAGAAGAACTGAATGATGTTGTTATGATACTTGACTTCGATGATGCTTTTTGTGCCTCTATTAACGGAATTGAATTTGCCAGGGTTAACCTTGGAAAACACAAATCAGCTACAACCTGCAATCAGCTGGCAGATCGTTCACATGAAGCTCAACTTTACCGCAACTTTAATGGAATGGTTTTGGGCTACTACGTACCAGACTCTATTGTTGAAAAAACTATTCACAACGGACAAAATATTTTAGCAATAGAAGTGCATAACGACAGTATTAAAGGCAGTGATTTAAGCATGCATCCTTTTTTTTTAAATCTTGGAGGATATTACGACCTGTATGACATTGCATCGAGATATAAAGCTTCGGTTGAACTTGATTCTACACATTTACCGATTCTGGTTATTGAAACAGACGAATTTGGCGTTGAAGTAAAACGAATTAAAACCAAAGGAACCCTGAAGGTAATTAATAATAATAGTAAAAGCTATAATAAACCGTCAGATCCGGCAACCGATTATGAAGGTCCTGTTTCAATTGAAATCAGAGGGGAATCATCGGCCAATTTTCCCAAACAATCTTTCGATTTTGAGACACAGGATGCTGACGGAAATGATACAAGCATAGCTTTACTGGGAATGCCAAAGGAGAATGATTGGGTACTGCAGGGGCCGTATGCCGATAAGAGTCAAATACGAAATGCACTTATTTACGATTTAGGCCGGTTGACCGGACAATGGCACCCAAGAATACAGTTTTGCGAAGTAATATTTAACGGCGAATTGGTTGGTCTGTACAATCTTATCGAGAAAATAAAGCGTGACTCTAACCGGGTTTATGTGGCTAAAATAAAAGCAGATGAAATTTCCGGTAATGATCTTACTGGAGGATATATAGTAAAATACGATAAAGGACCCACAAATCTGCAGATTGTTTATCCAAAAGAAAAAGATTTACAGGAAGAACAGGAAGCTTATATCCGGAATTTCTTCGATGAATACCAGGCTGTTTTAAGAACCAATAGTGGCCTTGATCCCGAAAATGGCTACAGAAAATACATTGATCCGGAATCTCTGATAAACTACACAATACTTGCAGAGCTTGGCAAAAACTGCGACGCCTATTTTTATAGTTCATATATGTACAAAGACAGGGATGACAGAAACGATAAAATAATCTTTGGCCCACTGTGGGATTTTGATTTGTGTTTTGGAAACGCATCGTGGCAACATGGCGATGTGATAGATGCATGGCAATTTGATGAATATACGAATAACCGCTTTAATATCAAACGTTTATTTGAAGACCCTGAATTGGTAGATCAGTTCGAAGACAGGTGGTTTGAACTACGGGAAAGCTACCTGGCCACAGATTCTCTGTTAGCAAGAATCGACTCCATGATTAGTTACCTTGATGAGCCAATTAAAAGAAATTACCAGGTGTGGCCGGTAATTGAACACGATCTTTTTACCAACACCTACCAGGTTGCCAATTACGAAGAAGAAATAGAACATATAAAAAACTATATTCAGGAAAGAACAACCTGGATGGATGAAACCATTCCTGAAATATTTTACCCTGTTAAAGAATACCCGAGTAATACAAATGACTTCTTAAATGAACCTGTAGTTGAAAACATATACCCCAATCCCTTTAATGATGTCGTGAATATTAAAGTTAATTTAGCAAGTCCGGCAGTTGTGTCGGCATGTTTAGTACCGATGGATGGTAAAACTTTGGAAATTATTCCGGAAAACAACTTACAGCCTGGCGAATTTGTAATCCATTGGAATAAAGGCAACGAGCTATCAACCGGCTTGTACATCCTTAATTTAAAGGTAAATGGTATTGTTACTGAGCAGTATCGGCTCGTAAAAATGAAGAACGATATTACCGGGTTTTAAGTTTGAGTGCAAGGTTTAAACTCATTTTTATTTTACCAGCCTTTTAAAATTCAACACTTTATGGAAGGATTATCAAAATTATCTCGGGAAGATTTGTAACGCTAGATTATTGAACTTTCAAATTTGTCATTGCCAGCAGCCCAACGGATTGCAATATGCGTAGGTAGTGATTTTTTAAGCTCCAACTTGACAAGTTGAAATAGTTTTAAGTAAACCTGCCCGAACAGCAGGCGGGTGTACAAAACTTAAAAATACACAAATCCCGGCATAAGTATATTGCGTATTAGCTGCTGAATTTCTTAAATTTCAAATATTTCACCATCAATCGGAATTTTAACCTTTTCTATCAGGTTATTTACTTCTAATTCCTTCTTTAGTTGTATTCTTGTTGTTGGGCAATGGTTAATTGCTTCTAAATGATTTGCAATTACTTTTTCAGGAGAATTTTTTACAAATTTTAGAATATCATCCATTTTCATCAATAATGGTTTAAATAAATCTAATTGAGCAGTTCCGCAAGCAACAATGCTAATTTCTGGTTTATATTCTTTTAGTACTTTATCAACCGCATTGGTATATATGGTATCTGCACTTATGTATACTGACTTCTGATTAGGTAATTTAATATAAAATCCCATTACATTTCCCATAGGTTTAGATATAAACCCATAACCGTGTTTTGCAGGAATACCCTCAATTATTCCACCAAGAAAATCATCCGGCTTCCAATAATCTAAGGAATTACTAATATGTAGTCCTTTTTTCAGTAAGGCTTTTTTATCTCTAATGCTACAGGTAACAGGTATATTATTATCTTTTAAAAAACGTTCGCCTCTTTTATCCAAATGGTCGGGATGTGTATGGGTAATTAGACAATGAGTTACTTTTTTCAGCGTTTCATGACAAACTTTCGGTAAAGGAACGATAGGGTTTTTTTGTGTTTTAAATCGAAAAAAAGCCAAAGGTGACCAACTTTCTTTTTTCCCTAACATAGGGTCAACAAGGATTACGTCCTTCTCAGTTTCTATAACCAATGTTGCATTTCTAAAATGATGTATTTTTAGCATATCTACTTTTTGTTAAAAAAGTAAAAAACAACATAACCCATATTTATTCCATTGATTTGAATCAAGAAATACGTTTTCTAATCCGGCTTAAAGTTTCTGGTGTAATATTAAGATAAGAAGCAATGTGATATTGAGGAATAGATTGTAACCATTCTGGTTTATATATCAGAAGTTCTTTATATAATTCGTCAGGGCTTTTGGTAATTCTATTGTATTCTAAAAACTCTTTTTGTTTTAATATAGTTTGAAAAGAATCATTGACTATCGATTTTCCACAATGATATTTTCTCAATAGTTCATTAAACTTTTGTTTATCAATAACCAGTAGCTCTACTTCTGATAAAGTTTCTTGATATTTCTTTGTTTTAGAATTATTGCTAAATGCCAATAAATCCGTTATAAATTGTGGTTTGGTATAAAAATTTATATTTATGTCCTTTTCGTCAGTAGTATAATACTCTCTTATAATTCCTTTATTTAAAAATCTAAGTTGTTGCTCTATAGTGTTTCCTTTTAGAATAATCTGATTTTTAGAGTATAACTTGGTTTTGAACAAAGAGTATAGCTCTTGCAGTCCGTCTTTATTCAGCGGAAATTCTGTATTAAAAAATCTGGATATATTTGCGAATCTTGTCATTTTTACCAACGGTTCTTGTATAAGTTATCGTTTGGCGATTCAAGGCATTTTCCTATCAAACCGTTACAAAGCTTAGTAAACGAAACCATACTAACAACCTTGTACGACCCGTCAAATGAACTATATACGATTGTTAGGGGTTGTAGTTATTTTTCATGTCCAATTATCTGGTCATTATTGAGTTCTATCATATCATAAATTTCAAATAACTGAATTAAAGTATCAAAATACTTATCAAATAAACTAATCAATTCTTTGTTAATAATATTCCCTGTTGTTACAAGAAGTAGTTTTGTTGGAATCCCTTGAATTACATGTGAATCAAGAAAATCAGAATCTTTTGTTATGATAATACGATCTTGGTTAACTGAAATCTCACGAATCTCCTTATCCGAAGTCCTTTCTTTATTCGGCAACTCATCTGTATGCAGAATGTCGAAGCTCCTCGCTTTTAAAGCTTTTGCAAGTCGAAAAGGCAGATTTGCATCTATTAGAAATTTCATACTGCAATTCTTTGCACAGTCTTAACCTTTGATAATTGAGATGCAAAAGCCAGGCATGCCTTAATATCTTTTATCTCGATAGCTGGATAATCCTCAATTATCTCATTCTCACTCATACCTGCAGATAATAAATCAAGTATTAAATCTACAGTATATCGTGTATTTCGAATAGTAGGCTTACCATGACAAATCTCAGGATTAATCGTAATTCTTGTCATTAATTGTCTTTCCATTGTTTTTTACTCAAATATACAAATTTATCATCTAATAAATATCTCTCTAGCATGCAGCACTATACCATGTGTTGTAAGCTGGTGTTTGTTTAATATCAATCTGTTATAAGTTTTTTGTGAAGATAATGCTTTCCTATCAATTTGTACCGAAGCTGCTACGGAGAGCGGATTTATTTTGTTTTAGAGGGTGG
>JAFGOZ010000271.1 GCA_016926235.1 Bacteroidales bacterium
ATAGACAACAGCAAACGTAATATGAAGGGGGAGATTTAAGTTTAAAAAAGATTGATATGTTGCCGCATCAGCCGCCCCGGTAGACACTGCTTCTTCTATAGAAGCAAATTTGGAAAAGAAAAATATAAATCCTACCCAAAATGTTGAAAATCCTGCCGTAACAGATACAATCCTGCTCCGCCTGCTCAGAAAGCAGATGACAATCCAGAAGAAACCGGATAGAAGACCGACATAAAGCATAATATTGTAGTGAATATTGGCATGAGTAACTGAGCGGAATACTGAGAAATAATCTGTAAAAACTTGTTCATTTCCCGACTTAATAAGCCAGGAAAAAAATCTCCCCAGCATAATACTGTGGGATAACAAAAACCCAGAAAGAATCCCTGTGGCAATGGTCACAGAAAACCAGAATACCCAGTACAAAGCGGACAGTGCTTTATTTTGTTTCATCTTATCCTCCAGAATGTTTTAATATACTATATATAATTTATGTATCAATCATATATTTTGTTTTTATATCGGCCAGGGATGACCGATCATTCCCAAGAAAAAGTGTTGACCGGCTAAAATTTAACAGACAAAGATAATTCAAACTCTTATCATTTTTCTGCGCGAAGATTTGAAGTTGCTACAGGCAATTTGGGTGGACCCGAAGGCGTAACCCTATATATCCTGTTATGGTAATGTGCATTCATTGCGTTAGCGCAACCAAGTCTTCTTTTTCATATTTATTATGACCAGGTAACGACTTCTTGTACTTCCAGCATTTAATTGCATCATCTCTTTTTGCTTCAGGATTTGCATTGAAAAAGTCCCTTGTATATTGATTGTATTGAAATTGAGAAGGTATCTTTGTTTTCTTTCCCTGTTTTTTTTCAGAAACTATTCTATTCCATTCTTCAACAGCTTCTTTGTAGGTTTTTCCTGAATTTTCTTTCATCCAGTTCATAAACGGAACATTGAATTTGAAATGCTCACCTATTTCGGATTTAAAAAATATCCGATGTCTTTCATCATTTTTATATTCATCAGGTATTTTTGCATCTAAACTAAGAGGAGTGCTAACTTTTTGTTTTTTTGTATTTTTTCTTTTACTGGCAATACCCGCCTTCCCTGTTTTTAAGTATTTATATATCCTTTGTGTCAAATCATCTTTACTGCCACTTGTTTGTAAAGCGTAATATTTGCAGAAAGTTAATAATTCATCTTTTAGCCAATAAAAGTTTACAAACTCTTCAGCATTTGTATTTTTGTCCAAATTCGGTCTCACTTATGAATCTCCAATAAATACAATTTCCTAAAACGTTCATGTGCAGCCGTAGGCGGCATGGCATATTCGCTGGTATAGGTTGAGACATACTTTTAATAATGTCTTTTTTAAAACCGATGTTCCATACACTAATGATTAGCCAAGGCATTACCAATCTGCATAAAATGATACAGAGCTTTCTGCCGATAAAACCCGGTTTCATTCTCCGGATTGATTGCTCCATGTACTGTCTGATATAAACAGTTTGCATAAGCATCCATTTGATTCGAGTTTAGAGCCGGCCATCTCCCTGTATAAAATAGCCCTTCGATCTCTGACCAGACTCTTGCATTGATACCTGGCCATTGAAACTCATAAGGAGAGCCTTTTTTTGTAACATCCTCAAGATATACAATGGCATTAGTAAGGTGAATATCAAGCAAAGTGTTGAATTCATGATCGGAAGGCAGTGCTTTTTTTAATGCGACTAATCCACTTACAATAAATCCATGATACCATGGCTCCTGGTTATGAGCATTTCCGAACGATCCGTTGAGATTCGCTTGAGAAATTACTTTATCTTTAGTCATTGCGATAGCTTTATCTAAATAAGCTTTTGTTTGTGTGGCTATATAAGCAAATGATAGCCCTTCTACAACAGCTGAGTTATAATTGACATTTTTAACCGCTGGTTTATCAAGTATCCAATTCGCTCCCCGCTCAATAAACGGTAAAAGTTCATTGTCTTGAGTATCAAAAAATACTTTACAAAATGCGGTTAGGGTCCGTCCATGATCGTAATACAGTTGAGATATATCATCATCTGGAAGAGTAAATAAAAAACCGTTAGAAAAATAATCAGGATGCTCTGCTTCAATTTGACGTAATAAATAGCCAAATTCCGGATTGTTATAATCTGCGGGGACGCCCCAAATCCCGGTATTGCCCTTTATTATCTGAATCCTTTTTAAGTATGCCAGTGCCTCGTTTCTTCTTTTCAAGTATTCTTGAGGACTGTATTTATCATTAACCCCCAAAAGATGGTAAGCTTCTACTCGCCAGTAAATGTCTCGCAATGCCATTTTGTACCCAAAAGCTGTTTCGCCCCAAGTTCCGTTTGCTGGTCCATCATATAGTTCTTCACTTAAAGCATGAAGAGTTGAATGAAAGAAATGTTTTGATTCTGTTATGACCCTATCAATATTGTAAGAATGATAAGTATCTGGATCTTTTTCTGCATAACTAAAGCCATTTAAAAGAAATATTAGTAAGAGAAGCCGGATTATTAATATTTTCATCTTATATGCCTCTGTTTGTTATGATTTGACACAGCCGGTAATGGCTCGGCCTAAATGGTGTCCTGCTCATCCGAAGGTGTCAAAGGACACGATCTTTAGCCCACCACACGTACGCCCGTTTATTGGATGTGGCCAATATTTTCCGGGATTTCTGAAACCATTTCTAATTTAATTTCATCTCTTATTGGTATACCATCCTGCCCAAATAATGGTATTTCTGTTTTCATCTTCCTTGATTCACGTACAGCATTTGGAATAACTTTTGTAATAAAAAATCCTCTCTTCTGATAGAATTTTAAGGCGTTAATATTGTCATTTGTTGTGACTAAAGATATTCTTCGAATATTTGATTTTATCATTTCTTTTATAACAGCATCAACCAAACTTGTCCCAATACCTGTTTTCTTTTTCAGGCTATTCAGTGAAATAATTTCCCATTCATTGTCATGGATGAAATAGGTGATCAACCCAACTTTTTGGCCATCGATTTCAGCGATAAAACCTGGTAACTGGTCTCCGTAGTATTTTTTTCCTTGAGCAATGATAAGAGTTGAACCCCATTCTTCAATGAACAGATTGGTGATCCATTTTTTATCCTCATCTTTTATTGATCTTATGCATAATTTATCCATTGTCTAACCATTTAATAATATTAGCCATTGCCTATAAACGTTACGCGTGTATATGAAATTCCCACACAACGAGCCTATGATAAAAAAGCACTTTAAAAGATGCTCGACAGATGGTCTAATAAAGGTGAAAACCAAGAACCTTCCTGCCAAGGTG
>JAFGOZ010000272.1 GCA_016926235.1 Bacteroidales bacterium
AACCATAGTCTTTATAAACTAAATTTTGTCTGTTCAATGTCATTTGTGCTTGTCGTGCAGTTTCGTTTTAGGGTGACCGATAACGGTATACGTGTAGGAGAAGTGCGGGAGTTTGAGTTGCGGACTTATCCCTTTACAATTACCGTTTAATAAATGCTTTTTGCTTTAAATATACAATTTTACCCGCATTACTTCTACACGATGTTAGGCCATGGGCGGGATGATTATATGTGACATACACTTGCATCAAGATCGTTTGTAGAATGATCTGTTTTGTTAAAGAGCTTTACGTTTGCAGTTGTGGGAAGGGCTTGAAGGCTCTTGTGGTAAACTTTGCTAGTGAAATGGTTTGCGGGGTTTGCCGCATGTGCCTGAAAGCTGAAGGGACGGTACGCTAAGCTATAAAATGTCAGGGCGATATGTGTCAGATGTTGTCCCCACTCTGTCAGATGACCAGCTATGTTTGACAGAGCATGTCCCGATTCTGAGAATTAAGACTCTTTTTAGTCGGCAATGCTCCAATGTGTGCCAGATATTGTCCCTTCTGTGAGAGTTTGTTCCCTTTTTTGTCAACTGTACACCCTGCTTTGTCTTAGATGATGCTGGCTTTGTCTGAACTTTATCTAGCCTTGAGAATGATGTGCTATCTGTGCTTTATAAAGTGCTTTGTGCTGCTAATATAAATGGAAGGGTGACAAACGGATAGCTGTTAATTTTAAATTTTGGGCTAAAAGCAACCTATCAGCAATAATGATTGCCGATAGGTTGGTAATGATTGTTAGTTAAGCTGCATCTGAAGATACTTTTCTGGCTGCGCCTAAATTGTCGATTGCTTTACTAAATGTAAACTGTTCTTTTTTTAATGGTTCGTATTGATAATATGCTGATGCCTTTTTGCAAATTCCGATTACTTCAGCGTAAATAGAATTGAAGGTATCAGAAACATCTTTTGTTATCTCTTTAGTTGTTTCTTTCAAATTTTCCTGAACTGTATTTGCCTGTTTGAAAGTAACGGCATAGCTAATAATCTTATCGATTAGGACAGGAGCCATGCCCTGAGATGTTATGTTGTTTTTCAGAGTATCTGTCATATTAGATTTGAAGGAATACAGCAATTGTAGAAGCGATTCCTGATTTCCTTTTTGTACGCCACGTAGATGTTTTGAAAATCCGAGTGTTTTTAGAATTTCATTTTTCTTTGAAGAATCCTGTTTGAAATCATCATCGATTTGAGTTTTGAAATAGGACAAATCACGCTTGGCCGGAACTTGTATTGCAACCAAAGATGCTGTTGCATCACGTAATTGTTTTTTAATATCAATACCCAAATGAGATTCAATTGCAGAATCAATGCCAGAGATTAAATCATTGGCATATTGCTCTGTCCAATCTGTACGGGTAGTTGATAAATCGGAAATGTTTGCCTTGAAACTTTCTGCGATGGTTTTAGATGCCATTAACATATCGACATCTTGGTAACTGTAATTGCGATTTTTTGACATAATAAAAATGGTTTGTTGAATTATTTAAAAAGTAAAGAGTAAACGTATTACATAAAATAAAATTGCAAATAACCCTATTTTATTTCCAATGTAACACCAGGTTTTGTTTCAAAATCTGATTGGATTTCTAAAGATGTGCTATAATCAATTGTAACGTCATTATTATCATTTATCGTAACATTATCGATTACAATATCACAACCTATAACTTTTTCATCACAATTTATAGTCCTGTTTAAAACACTTGTTGTGCCAGCACAATCCTGAGGCTCCATATGGTTCCAAATGAATTGGGTTGTTAACACATTATATTCAACATGTGATTGATTAGAACCAGAGGCAATATACCAGTTGTCGAATGGGGTTGTGCAAGATCCATTTGTGGAAATTGATAGATCATCATCTCTTTGACTGTTGTTATTTATCGCTATTGCAAGAGCACTCGAAGGCAAAACAAAAGTAGTTTTTGGCATGGGTATTGGAACGCCACAATCATTATTAACCATTTGAGCATAGCTACCTGGGGCTCTGTCATATCCAACCTTTGATGTAAAGAAATTATCTGCTTCCCAACCCAAATAGCCTACCCTTACATTCAATACCTTAATTTCAATACCAGTTTGACCCTTAAATACTTTGCTATTAATGTTATCACCTTTCGCAGCATAAACAGTAAGTTCAGCCATATCAAGATTTAAAAGTGAAGAAATAGATAAAAATTTATTAACGATTGTGTTTAAAGGTATAGCAATAGCTATACCCATACCCATGACAGAAAAATTAATCATGTTTTTGGAAATTATGATACCACCATCATCAAAATCTTCAATAAATTCCGATGTTGTACCATTTGCTATAGCAATATTTGTGCAATATTGTGGCATACCTAAGCTGTTGAGTTCGGAATAAAAATTATTATGCGCTGTACTGCCTTCAATATGATTTATACTTAATTCTTTTGCTGCTGGAGTGTTAAGTAGTTCTCTAGCTTCACGTAAGGATTGAACTTCTTCTATATTTGCAGAAAAAACGATTGGAATTCCATTTAAAATAAATTCAAGGCCATTTATCATATCACTTACCATGCTTTCTGTATAGTCAACCATATATTGTACACCTATTACCTGGTTTACACCTTCATGGCCTGAATCAAAGGATACAAATAGTCTAACATCATGTTGTACTCCATCATTCTCCATTTGACAGAGAGCATAACGAGCTATCATGCCACCCATGCTTTGGCCAATTATTACATTTTGTAAAGCATTAGAATGTTTATTATTATTAACCCAATTGATAACCTCTTTTAGAACTTGTGCATTATTTGCCATATGATCTGTGTTCATTTGAAAATCGACATGAATAATATCATAGCCATACAATATCAAATTGTTTTTAAAGGTTTTGTCATCAATATTCAATTTCTTATCAATGAAATAAGCATAATCTTGTACCGGTGCAATACATTCATCAGAAACAATATCGGAAGGGTCAAAACCTTCAATGATTATCAAGGGCTTGTCGAGGATACCATTATCTTCACCATAATCGATAGTGATTTTTGCAGAATTATCCAATCCATTAACAGTTATTATGGTATCATTATCACCTCCATTTGGATTATAACCATAGGTTGAAATTGTTGCCATTGAATTGCTAATAGCTGTTATTTCTGTTGTAGTTATGTTATCTAATACAGCTTTAGTATTTACAATAGAAGCAGAATCAGCATTTACAATAAAAGTGCTTTGAGACAATAATATTTTATTTTCTTTTAAAACTGCACGGCACTTAATTGTTTTGCAACCTTCATTCTTATAAGTTACTAAAACTTCTTTATCAAACTTAATAGTACGAAAGCCATAACCATCATCAAAGTCAACTTCAATTTTTTTGATTTTCTCATCTGCAATGTTTGTAGAGAACCATTTTTTTACAAGTGAAAACTTACATTGTTTTGAATCAGTTTGTAATATTAGTGGAGCTAAAACAAATGCAATATGAGGCTCAAAAATTGAGACACTATCTGGACTTAAATCATGAACCTGGTTGTTCTCAATTTTTATTAGACCTTCTTTTTCAGCATTTGAATATATACTATTGTAATTTAGATAGAAGCCTCCAATTGGTATTGTAGAATGAATTTGATTGCTTAATAACAATTTTTGAATTGAATCGAAATCTTTAATAATGCTTTCTCCACTTAAATGCATAGTTGCTGCAGTATTAAATGAAAACAGAAGTTCAGGTTTTTTTAACTTTTTCTTGCTGGAAATTAATCCGTTGAAGTCCTTGAATCCCATGTATGGAAATCCCCTTTCCAAAAGCATACCAGATTCAATGTGAGTTAAATCCAAAGGAGCAAGTAAATGTATTAATGAAGAGTCGAGATTTACTTTCTTTTGGGCATTTAAGCTTAATGCTAGTGTTAAGCTAATTAATAATGTAATATATTTCATTTTTACTTAGTTCTATTTTAAAATAATAATTTCAGGCTCTTATTAATATACTATATCAAAGCGCCCATCTCGGATTTCAACTAATTCCCCATCCTCACTAACGGCATCGAACCAAAAAGTGCCAGATATTATATAGTTTATTGTGTCAAGCTTAATAATAAATATTTCGCCAGTATATGAAGAATTTGAATAGTAATCAATAATCATTTCTCGATCATAATACCATCCATCATTTAAAGAATCATTTAAAATATATGAACTATTAGTTCTTATAGTCGCATTTACCAATGATATTCCAATAGTTTCATTTTTGCTAAATCCGGTTAATGACAAATAGTCAGCATTATATCGATTGAACAAGGGTATATAATCAGCTTGAACAGCAGGATCAAAAATGCTACTATAGTTAGCAATAAAAATCCTACCATCAATAAGACAACCCATTGTGTTTTCTCCAGAACTTGTAATTGGAGGTAATTCAATTTTCTGCTTTTCATCACATCCCAGAAACAATAAAACAAAAATAATAAAAGCAATTGCCTTTACTATAACAACAAATGACTTATTCATGTCTTGATCTAATCAGTTAATATCATTGTTTCATTACCGATTATTATATTATCAGCAATTAGGACATAACGGTACATACCTGGAACAAATTCATTTGCATGAATTGTAACGTAACTGTCAAATCTTTCAGAAATTAGAATATTCTTGATTTGTTTGCCCTGTAAATCATAAATATAGAGGTTTGCCTGAGATACAGTTGATGGAATATGAAAAGAAATATTAGCTTCCTCATTAAAAGGATTTGGCTGACAAGCACCTAATGAGGCAGCTAATTCATCTGTGATAACATTTTTATTAATAGCTTCAGTATTTTTAAAACTTACTTCTTTAGAAGCTTTTAGCTCTTCAATTTGTGCCTGTTGCTCTTTTATAGCTTCAACTAGTATCGGAATTAAAGCTGTCGTATTTACACTATATATATCAGTAGAATCATCATATAATACAATCTCGGGTAAAACCTTCTGGACATCCTGAGCTATGAAACCAAGATTGTTGTTTCTAATTTTTTCTACTTTTGCTTTAATTTTTTCGTTATTCTTTGTTAAACTATCTGTTTGATAAAAATCTTTTTTATAATCAAACCGGACACCCTCTAGTCCCATTATTATATCTATAGAGTTATTTATACATTTAATGTTTTCTTTAATTCTTTTATCGGAAAACTGTGCAAATGTTTGATAATGTATAATATATCCCCATATATCTCCAAACTTATACGAACTTGTCCCAATCTCTCCAGTATTGTTTGAAGTCGGATAAAATGTCTTGTCATAATACCCTTGACCAATTTTCAGTCCGGAATATGTATTGTTCTTGAATTCAACATTACAGTTAAAAGATACAGGATATGATGATGTAGCTGCTGTTGCAACACCCAACCTGGAAAACCTAACAATATTTGTATATAAATCATATGAGTTTGAAGCGGGATATCCTCCAATACCTACTTCACCGGTTGAGTTCATTTTAATTTGTGAAAAGAGTGATGAAAAAGAAAAAATGGCAATTGTGAAAAGAAATAGTTTTTTCATAATAGTGGGTTTAAAATTGAAATTAGAATTTGAAATAAAAATAATGATTTAATTCAGTTATTGTAATATTTTTTGAACTTATGCAGATACCATTATCTACAAATAGTAGCTATTTTAATAAGCAAACAAAGGAGAGCATCAGCAAAAAAAAGCAAGTGTTTGACAACTAAGGGATGCATTAGCGGAAGGGTTGGCAAACTGTTGCTTTGTGGGGCGGGTTACTCTTGGCTTTAAAGTCTTTTTTATCAGTTTTTCTTATTGCATTGGAATAGTGAAATTTCATCGAAATGAAAGCATTTGGCCTAACGGT
>JAFGOZ010000273.1 GCA_016926235.1 Bacteroidales bacterium
ACTGCCAGGTACCTGAGGGTCACGACCACCTATAACTCAGCAAATACCGGGGTTCACATTTGTGATTTCAAGGTGTATGGCACACTTAATGTTGACAATAACCTGAAATCCGCCATACCGGAGAAAATTTTGGCTGAAATTGAGCTGGATCAGATAGAATTGAATGTGTATCCTAATCCATTCAGTGAGCAGATAACGATTAATGTTGCCTCTTTAGGTGATGAGATGTTTGATCTGTCAGTAATAGACCTGACCGGAAGGATTGTTTACACCACGACAGATCTTCTTTGCAATGAGGCCAATATCCTGAGCCTACCGATCAAAGAGGGTATGTATATTTTAAGAGTAAGTATTCGCGGCAGGGTCTATACTTATCGGATCATTAAGTATTGACTTTATTTCAGATTCCAGAACACGGTTGTTGATTAGATAAAGGTGAATAATGATGAGTAATGGAGTGTGAGGGATTAGGGCCTTACGCTTCATACTTCATTTCTTCGTGTATTACTGGATATCAGAAGGTTATTCGTAAAATTCTCTGTGCTTCTTGGTGTGTTCTTTCTCGCCATTGTGGTTACAAAACAAGAATCAACTAATTCACGCATACCGGTTGGCTTTAAGACAAATTACGACTGTTTAAAAAAACATAACTAGAAATTTGTAATACGCGACATTTCTGAGGAACCTTAAGGCCTATTCGCAATAAACCATAAACGAGAAACACGGCGCAGCCGTCCCTTCACTTTTGTCTTGTGACTCTCCTTGTCTGACGTAGCTTAAATGAAGGCAGATGCCTTTTGGCTTAGGCTAGTCCTGAAACTTGGAACTAGGTGGAAGGAGTGCTAAACATACATTTGCATGGCATTATTTATTATAAGCACTTTTGTGGCTGAAGTCAATGCCAAGCAACTATAAAATATAACTTTATACTATGAAGATGGTCTTAGTAACTGGTGCAGACGGATTTATCGGCTCACACCTGACAGAATTATTACTTGAAAAAGGTTACATGGTCAAAGCATTGGCTCAGTACAATTCATTCAATTATTGGGGATGGCTTGAAGATATACCTGCAAATCCGAATTTAGAAGTTGTCACTGGCGATATCCGCGATCCGCATTTTGTGAAACAGATCATGGTCGACACTGAGATAGTGTTTCATCTTGCAGCATTGATAGCCATTCCTTATTCCTATAATGCCCCTGATAGTTATGTTGATACCAACATTAAAGGTACACTAAATGTATGCCAAGCGGCAAAAGATCTCGGCAGAATTAGGGTGTTATGTACATCTACCTCAGAGGTTTATGGTACTGCACAGTATGTGCCGATTGATGAAAAGCATCCCAAGCAACCCCAATCGCCCTATTCAGCAACCAAGATCGCTGCCGATGCAGTCGCCATGAGTTTTTATAATGCTTTTAGCCTGCCAATTACTGTTGTCCGGCCTTTTAATACGTATGGTCCAAGGCAGTCCGCAAGAGCCATAATCCCTACAATTATTACACAAATTGCAAATGGTGCACAACAGATAAGATTGGGAGACCTGTCCCCCACACGCGATTTCAATTATGTAAAAGATACCTGTACTGGATTTTTGGCAATAGCCCAATGCGATAATACAATTGGCAAAGAGATTAATATTGCAACCAACTCTGAAATTTCAATTTCAGATATTTTTGAACGGATAAAACAGATAATGGGAAGCGATGTTCAGAATTTATCTGATGAAAAGCGAAAACGACCATCAAATTCTGAGGTATTCCGATTATTGGGCGACAACACGCTTATCACGTCATTAACTGACTGGCGACCAAAATACACCTTTGAACAGGGTCTCAGAGACACAATTCAATGGTTTTCAATCAAACGGAACCTTGAAAAGTATAAAGCGGAGATTTATAACATATAATTTTCACAGTTTTCAGTATACATTAAAATCAATGCCGAATTGTGCAAAATCAAATTAGCTGACCAGTGGAAAAGTTTAGGGAAATAGTTTCATTCATACGAAGTTTGTATCATCAACCTGATGGCTTTATTCCTTTACATTCCCCCGCGTTTAATGGGAATGAGAAGAAGTATCTTGCAGAATGTATTGATACTACCTTTGTTTCAAGTGTAGGCAGATTCGTTGATCGTTTTGAGGAAGAAATTGCCCAATATACAGGTGCGGTTAGAGCTGTAGTTTGTGTAAATGGTACAAACGCTTTGCATTTGGCGTTAATGCTCGTTGGAGTAAAAAGAGATGATGAAGTCATTACCCAGCCACTTACCTTTATTTCTACTGCTAATTCAATATTGTATTGTGGTGCCCATCCAATATTCCTCGACGTTGACAGGGAAACACTTGGATTAAGCCCAAAAGCCCTGCTTGAATTTTTGGAAACACAAACAGAGCAAAATCCAGAGGGTTGTTTTAATAAGGTAACAAAACGAAGGATTGCCGCATGTGTACCCATGCATACCTTCGGTCACCCGTGTAAAATAGACCAGATTGTTTCAATTTGCAGGGAATATAAAATTGAGGTCGTGGAGGATGCTGCAGAAAGTATGGGTAGTTTTTATAAAGAAAAACATACTGGCACTTTTGGGGAAATTGGAGTCTTAAGTTTCAACGGCAATAAAATACTTACATCTGGCGGGGGTGGAATGCTACTATTTAAAGATGCTGACATGGCTAAACATGCAAAACATCTTACCACACAGGCTAAAGTTACTCATCCCTGGGAATTCTTTCATGATGAAGTAGGCTACAACTACCGCATGCCCAATATTAATGCAGGATTAGGACTTGCACAATTGGAGCAATTGGGAAAATTTATACAAACAAAGCGTGAGATAGCTGATTTCTATAGTCAGTTTTTCAAAAATATTGATATTGAGTTTGTAAAAGAACCAAATGATGCCAGGTCTAATTATTGGTTGAATTGTATTGTTCTCAATAACAAAGAAGAGCGCGATTCATTTCTGAAATACTCAAACCAAAATGATATAATGACCCGTCCTGCATGGGAACTTATGAACCGCTTGCCAATGTTCTGCACTAACCAATGTGGCGCTTTAATAAACGCTGAATGGCTTTCTGACAGATTAGTTAACATACCAAGTAGTGTAATTCATCAATAATGAAGGAACCCATTATACTTATTGGCGGCGGAGGGCATTGCAAATCATGCATCGATGTAATTGAACAGGAAAACAAATACCGGATTGTTGGTATTCTTGATTTGCCGGAATTGGTTGGATCGAAAATTCTAGGTTATGATATTATTGGAACGGATGATGACTTTCCAAATTTTCTTAATTCGGTTAATAATTATTTGGTCACAGTTGGACAGATTAAATCATGTGTTAAACGAATTGCTCTGTGGCAAATGGTGAAGAAATCTGGAGCAACCATGCCTGTCATTGTTTCTCCATATGCTTATGTGGCAAAATCATCGCAAATTGGAGAAGGATCAATTATCATGCATCATGCTTTAATAAACGCAGAAGTACAAATTGGTATAAACTGTATTATCAATTCAAAAGCGCTTATTGAACACGAAGCCAGTGTTGGTGATTTTTGCCATATCTCGACTGGGGCAATTATTAATGGGCAAACCAGGATTGGTAATCAATGTTTTATTGGGAGCAATTCAACCGTTTCCAACAATGTCTCTATTGTTGGGGACACAATTATTGCAGCAGGGTTACATATTATATCGGATATTAATGTTCCAGGCGTATACAAAAGCGGTTCCCTACGATAATTCTTTTTAACACACACTTAACTCCAGTTCACTACAGTAATGATAACCCGGTTAGTGAAATTATTTGACGTTTTCAGAAACTAATTTACCTTATGAGTTGTGCTCTTGTTACTTATGTTTATCCAGAGGCAGTCAAATATTTTCCTGGATTAGTAAAATCAATTAAAGCTCAAACGTATAGAGACTTCGATTTTGTAATCTTTGGAGATAAAATAACTGCTCACGAGCTCCCATGCAAGGGCATGCAATATATTTTCATTCCTATCTCAGGCAGTATTACAGAGATAAGAATAAAATCATTAGCCATTTTGAATAGCATGAATTATTCCAAATTTGTTTTCACAGATGCAGATGATACACTTTCCTTTAACAGGATGGAATTATCTATTAAGTTGCTGGAAACTTATTGCTTAATATGCAATGATTTAAATATTATAGATAAATCCGGATCAATAAAGGAGGAGAATATATGGGAGAATAGATTATATGACGGGTTTGAATTCAATATTGAATTTCTCATTGATAAAAATATCGTGGGTTTTGGTAACACTGCAATAAGAAGTGAATTACTTAATTTTCGGATAAACTTCCCTTCCTTTAATATTTTGGCTTCGGATTGGTATGTATTTTATATAATGTTAAGACAATCAGGAAAAACAGCCTATTTTTCAACTTGTTTTCAGACGAACTACCGACAACATGAATATAACATTGTGGGAGTAAGATCTTTATCTAACGAACGCCTCAAATTTCTATTGGATGTAAAAAGCAGGCATTATCAAGCATTACTTGAGGAAAACTGTAATGAAGTCTTTAAAGAAAAAATTCGAACAAAAAAACTTCTGAATGACGATTTATATCAATTTAAGTGGGATAAGATTCCCAGCCATATGTTTTGGTGGGAAGAAACAAATTACCTAATACCTTCATAAAATGAAAAGAATTAAAATTGGGGGGAAAGAAATATATAATTTCAGCCATCCATATATTATAGCTGAAATTGGATCTAACCATAATGGTGATATGGATCTTGCACGCTCATTGATTAATTCTGCAAAAGAATGTGGTGCAGATGCCGTTAAGTTTCAGTCCTGGTCACCAACGTCACTAATTTCAAAAGAAGAGTATGATCGCAATCAAAAATACAATGATTCACCTAAAAAGCATTTTGGGTCGTTGAGAGAAATGGTTGAAAAATACTATTTAAGAGAAGAGCAGCATTTCGAATTAAAAAATTATTGTGACACGAAACAAATTGATTTTTGTTCTACCCCTTTTTCAGCGTCTGAAGTTGATCTGCTTGATCGATGTAAGGTCCCATTTTTTAAGGTAGCATCGATGGATATCAATAATTTTCATTTACTACAAGTAATCGCTGAGCGGAATAAACCAATAGTCCTTTCAACTGGAATGGCAACACTCGGTGAAATTGACAGGGCAGTTGAATTACTACAAAAAAAAGGAGTAACAGATATTGCCTTGTTGCATTGTATTTCAATCTATCCACCAGCATATGAGGACATCCATCTTAATAATATAGTGATGCTTCAACAAACATTTGGTGTTCCCGTAGGCTTTTCAGATCATTCCATAGGCATCTCTGTTCCACTGGCAAGTGTAGCTCTCGGAGCTTGTATTATTGAAAAGCATTTTACAATTGACAAGAATTTACCTGGATGGGATCATGAAATATCAGCAGATCCAACAGAACTGTCAATAATATGTAAAGAATCGAAGAATATTGCATTGTCTTTGGGCTCCTTTATAAGAACGGTTTCTGATGCAGAGCAGAAGAAAAAGTTAAAATTCAGAAGGAGTATTGTTTATGCGAGAGATTTACCCAAAGGCCATATTTTAATGGAGGACGATCTTACAAGTAAAAGACCCGGTACTGGAATTTCACCTGATTTAATAAATATGATTATAGGCCGTAGCATTATTGCCGAGGTTAAAGAAGATACTTTAATAAGATGGGAACAAATAAAATAGTTGGATGATTGCAATAATTCCAGCAAGAGCTGGTTCAAAGGGCTTGCCAGCAAAGAATATAAAACTTCTAAAAGGGCTGCCTCTAATTGCCTACACAATCATGGCCGCAAAGAAGGCAAAGTGCATTGATCGGGTAATAGTATCAACCGAAGATTCCAATATTGCTGAGATTGCTCAAAAACACGGTGCCGAAGTGCCATTTTTCAGACCTGCCGGTCTGGCACAAGACGATTCAAAAGCAATAGATGTCTATCTCTATACTATTGAAAGGCTAGAGGAAACACAAGAAATAACAGTTAATGATGTTTGTATTTTATTACCGACATGCCCGCTAAGAACATGGCGTGATATTGAGGCAGCTAATTCTATTTATCTTGAAAATAATGCTGATTCAGTGATTAGTTATACTCAGGAATCTCATCCAGTATTTTGGCACAAATTTATTGATAACGATAACAAGTTTATTAATATTTTTGAGGATAATGTCTTGAATAACAGACAGGAATTAAGAATTTCATATTATCCAAACGGTGCAATATATATTTTTAAGACAGCAATATTAAAGAAAAGAAAGTATTATACAGATAGATCTTATGCTTACATTATGCCACGCGAGAGGTCAGTAGATATTGATACCCCTGCTGACTTGGCTTATGCCGAAGTTTTACTAAATCAAGCCGGGAAATGAGAGATTATCATGATCATTTGATTTTAAGTGGTAGTGTAATTAAAAGTGCCCTGGCCAAACTGGAGGAATTATCAACGGATGCTATTTTATTTGTTACCGACCAGACTGGAAGATTAATAGGGTCGCTTACAGATGGGGATGTTCGACGAGGATTATTAAAAGGTATTACAATTGAACAAATGGTTGACACAATTATTCAACCAAATCCAAGATTCCTTCGTAAAGGCGATCATGATTTAACTGAAGTAATTGAATACCGGGAGAAGAATTTGCGCATTATACCAATTCTTGATCTGGACAATAAAGTAGTTAATATAATTAATTTCAGAGAGATAAAGTCTTATTTACCAGTTGATGCTGTAATTATGGCGGGCGGACGAGGTAAAAGGCTTAGCCCCTTAACTGATAAGATACCAAAGCCTTTACTTGAGATTGATGGCAAACCAATTATTGAGCATAATCTTGAACGCTTAACTCTATATGGAGTTGATGATTTTTGGATTTGTCTTAAATATCTGGGTGAACAGATTGAGAAGTGGGGTGGTAACGGTGGAAATAGGAATATATCCATACAGTATGTTTATGAGAAGGAACCTTTGGGCACTATCGGAGCAGTCGCATTGATAACAAATTTATGTCATGAATATATTTTGGTTACAAATTCCGATATCTTGACTAATATTGATTATGAACACTTTTTTCTCGATTTTTTAAAGCAGGGTGCCGATTTTTCTGTAGTAACCATCCCATATGCAGTTGATATTCCATATGCAGTTCTTGAAACTAATAATGGCAATGTACTTAACTTCCGCGAAAAGCCCACTTACACATATTATTCAAACGGAGGTATATATTTAATGAAAAGGGAAGTTTTGAATTTTATACCGCCTCATAAGCATTTCGACGCAACCGATCTAATTGAAGTACTATTGAAAGCAGGAAGAAAAGTGTCCTCTTACCCATTGGCTGGATATTGGCTGGATATAGGCCGTCCTGAAGATTACTTGAAGGCGCAGAAAGACATCAATACTATTAACTTCAAATAGTGTCACTTATTACGAATCACCTTACCTAAGATATGACGATGAATTATCTATCTCCTAGCTCAGTTCCTGAGATGGAATAATTTTTCTTGTATTGGTATTGCTATTTTCTTGAAATTTGACTTTTCACTTATTTAACAATGAAGAATACAATAATCCTATATGCACGAAGCTTACAATGCAAATTATATGGGCTGGTCGGGTTAGAATTGGAAAAGTCCTATAACACTATCTATTTGGTTAACCGAGATGATGAACAGTCAATCTTGGAAGAATTAAAATGCAAAGGAAGAATATATAATCTTCAAGATTATATAAGGAGGAACTTTTGTAACACAAGTTTATTAAATAATATTAACCTTGAGGAATTTGAAGATGATTATGATATAGCATCCTTATGGCAAATATTTTATACAGACAGGTTTTTGAATAAATATAGTCTTCAAGATTCTGAGCGCTTTATGAAGCTTCATATAGCATTATTCAATGAATTATTTTTTGATAATAGACCAGACATTTTGGTTAATGAAGAAATAGCATTATTTTCTTCATATATTTTATTTTTTTATTGTCAGAAACATAAGAGCAAATATTTGGGATTAAGTCCTCCACGCCATATAGGTGATAAAAAAGTTGCCTTTGTTCATAATGATAAAAATAATTATTACCTATTGGATAATTTATATGCCTTAGATAATTTTTCACAGGATCAATTGAATGAAGCAAGGCAATTTATAAGACTCTTTGCAGAGCAAGAAATGATTCCTCCATACTTATTGGGAGGTGTATTTAGTAAGAAGGAACCTGATATCATACAATCATTTCTGTCTTTGCTAAAATATTTCTATTCATTTATAAAAAGACCTGAGAAAGCCGATTATACTCAATATCATATAAGGCATTTTTACATACGCAAGGCAATGTTTTTCCCAAAATACCTGATTCAAAAAAGATATTACCAGAAACCAGACTATAGTAAGAAATATTATTATTTTCCATTACATTATCAACCAGAGGCTTCTACATTGGTATATGCACCAAATTTTGAGAAACAAGTATATGCCCTGGATTTGATAGCCAAAAAGATACCAATTGGAAGTATATTATATGTTAAAGAGCATTTTTCTGTAATTGGTCATCGGTCAATGAGCTTTTACAGGGCATTAAAAAAATATCCCAATGTAAGTATGATAAGTCCCTGGGAAAGTTCTCACAAGTTGATTAAGCACTCCTTGGGTGTAATTACACTAACTGGTACGGCTGGTTGGGAGGCGATATTGTATGGAGTACCTGTATTTATATTGGGCAACGTATTCTACAAGTCATTTAAATATGCAAATAGTATTGAAAACATAAATGACCTTTCCTATGCGTTAAAGAACAGCAAAACTAAGAACCTCGAAAAGGAGAAATATGATCTCGAATTACTTAAATATGTTTCGGCGTATATTTTTTCATCTAAAGATGGGATTTGTTACCTTGGTTCCAAAGAGCTGCTTGATTCAAAAAATGTTCATTCTATATATGAAGCAATAGTCTCACAAATGGAATAGATGAGAAAGTTAAATATATTTAGAATTAAGGCAAGTATTGTTTCTAAATGTTCGGGGGTCTTTCTTAGACCTTTTTTCGGTATGGCAGGACGGAATTTGCGAGTTTATTGTCCATTGAAAATTGATGGTTTCAAAAGAATATTCATAGGAGAAAATGTTAGCATAGGATATAAAATATGGTTGGCTGCATCCAGTGCACTAAATAAGGATGTGGAAGTTGTGATTGGGGATGGGTGCACAATAGGTGGTTTTAACCATATTTATGCAACTGGGAAAATAATAATTGGAAAAAATGTTCTTACAGCCGAAAGGGTTTATATTAGTGACAACTTGCATAATTATGAAATTCCGGGTGTTCCAATTATACAGCAAGGAGTTAGACAACTGAATGAAGTCGAAATTGGTAGTGGAACGTGGATTGGAGAAAACGCATGTATAATGGGAGTTAAGATCGGCAGAAATTGTGTGATTGGAGCTAATTCTGTAGTAACAAAAGATATCCCTGATTTTTGTATCGCTGTAGGTGTTCCTGCAAGAATAATTAAAAGGTATAATGCTGAAACGGATAAATGGGAGAAAGTAGAAAAGTAAAGTATGCATGCTATACAGACAAAAGTAAATTTTGTAGCTATAAATATTCTAAGCAGTGTTATTTTATTCGCTCGCTCTGTTTTGTTTCTAAAGTATTTACCAGATTACGACTTGGGGCTAATAATGTTGTTTCAGGCCATAGTTTCGATATTGGGATTAACTCAGATTGGGTTATTTAACGGTGGGTTACGAATCTTTTCAATAGAATCCGAGTCTAATTCATATCAAACTGTCAATAACACCAATATTACATTTATCGTGTATATTACATTTCTTTTTATTATTCTGAGCATTCTGTTTTACCTGATATTTGAAGGAAATCTGGTGATTTTTTTTATTGCTGCCTTAGCTGGAGGTTTTGCCCTATTGAAGAATTGGTTTTCTAATTTGTTAATAGCGCGGAAAAAACTCAAAGAAGTTAACATTTTGAATTTGGTTAGTGCTGTTAGCTCCGCATGTCTCGCATTCACAATATTTATATGGGATATCACTGGTGCATTATTATCTATAAGCAGTAGTTACATCATCTTTGTCGCGTTTTTTATAATTCTTCAAAAGGAATATCGTCCCACTAAATTTAATCTCAATTTTTTCTCTATCAGGAAAATGTTATCCTTTGGCTTTATTCCATTTTTGAGTGGGATTGCCGTTCTTCTTAATAATCAAATTGATAGGTTTTTTATCGCTGAATGGATTTCACTTGAGGCATTGGGGAAGTTTTATCTGGCTGCGACATTTATTACAGTATTTGATCTGTTTCCGGTTAACTTGAATTCAGTATTCCTACCTTCCGCTATCAATAGTTATTCTGAACGAAAATTGCCTGATACCCTAAGAACTACAAGGTTGTATTTTATTATTTTACTGGCTTATGCATTTTTTACTGTGCTTGCACTCTATTTCTTTGGTGAGTTAGTTGTGAATGCGTTATTCCCCGGGAGGATAGATCAATTAAGATATTTGTTTATTATGCTGCCTGGCATCATTGCAATCACTCTCTCCAAGCCCTTTGGCTTTCTTTTATACGTCGTATTGCATCTTAAAGCAATCTTATGGTCAAATATATTTTCACTAATAAGTTATTTGTCCATTTTAATCATACTGTTGACCTTGTCTGTCTTTTCTTTAGAAAATATTGCATACGGCAAGGCAATTCAAGGTATACTAGTCTTTGTTTTTCTTGGTATATCGATTGTTTTCAACAGAGGGGAAATCAAGAAATTCTATTTTTTGGGAAAATATAAACATTTATCATGAAGTTGAATAAGGTACTAATTTCAGGAGGAGCAGGGTTCATAGGCTCAAATCTTGCCTTAGCATTGGTTAAAAAGGGTTATCAGGTCAGAGTACTTGATAATCTCTCACCACAAGTACATGGGAACAATGCCCGGGAAACATCTCCTCTTTATCAAAGTATTTTTGATAAGGTTGACTTTATTAAAGGGACTGTAACTTCAAGAAAGGATTGGAGAGAAGCTCTCGAAGGCCAAGATGCAGTAATTCATTTGGCTGCTGAAACAGGTACAGGGCAGTCTATGTATGAAATAAAAAAGTATTGCGATGTAAACATTTTGGGGACCTCTCAATTAGTTGACATTTTAACAAATAAGAAACACTCTATCCAAAAAATAATTGTTGCATCTTCAAGAGCAATATATGGTGAAGGTAAATATAAATGTCAAAATCATGGTATTGTGTATCCTGAAGCTAGAACAGATGAAGCTATGCAGAAGGGAGATTTCAATTGTAAATGCCCAATATGTAATTCAGATATTGACTTGATGGCAACATCTGAAGACAGTAAAATTCATCCGACATCAATATATGGGATTACTAAGCAATGTCAGGAACAGTTGGTATTAACAGTTGGGAGAGCTATTGGAATACCAGCAGTGGCACTCAGATATCAAAATGTATATGGACCAGGTCAATCCCTCAAAAATCCTTACACGGGCATTTTGTCTATATTTTCAACTCAAATAAAAAACAATAATAACATTAATATTTTTGAGGACGGAAAGGAAAGTCGGGATTTTGTCTATATAGATGATGTTGTTAATTCTACCATTTTAGGGTTAGAAAATAAAGTTGCAAGTAATATTGCAATTAACATAGGTTCTGGACACTCTATTAATGTACAAACGATCGCAGAAATCCTGAAGAGAAAATACAATTCAAATGTAGAGATAAATATTTCAGGGAATTTTAGATTGGGAGATATAAGGCATAACTTTGCTGACATTGCAAAAGCGAAAGATGTTTTAGCGTTTGTTCCGCGATGGGACTTTCATAAGGGCATTATAAATTTCTGTGAATGGGTTGACAATAGTGCAATAGAAATGGATATGCACTCAATTAGCATGAATGCCCTAAAAGTGAAAGGATTACTAAAATAATGGAGCAATTTCTTTCAAATAAAAATGTTTTATTCATAGGATATGAATATTTTGATTATCATACTAAAATTCGTGAAGCATTGATTGAATTAGGGGCTACAGTTGAATATTACCCTGTGATGAACTATAATTTAATGTATTCATTCCTAAGGCGAATTAGTTATCGTCACTTTTTGAATTATAATATTAAACATGGAAAGAAGATTTTAAAGGCAACAAGAAAGAAGGAGTATGATTATGTTTTTGTTATTCAAGGACAGCAATTATCAACAGATTTTTTCACTGAGTTAAGGCTTCAATTACCCCAAGCGTTATTTATTAATTACCATTGGGATGCGGTACGTATTACTGAATTTGGTAATTCATTATTAGACGTAATACCTTTTTTTGATAAAGCATACTCATTTGATAGAGATGATTGTGAAAAATATATGAATTTGAATTATTTGCCTCTATTTTATTCAAATAGAATTAGGATAAAATCAGAAAAGACATATGATCTAGCTTTTGTTGGTTCAATTACATTGCTAAATAGGTATCTGCACATTAAGCAAATTGAAAGAAAGTGTATTGAAGCAAAGATTTCATTTAAGTATTTCTTATATGTTTCGCCAAGAGATTATATACGTTTTTTCATTAACGGTAACAGAATGAATAACGTAAGTATTAGGAGGTTGTCATCTGAAGGGGTTAAATCGCTATATAATTCAGCAAAAGTAGTACTAGACATACCCAACCAAGTCCAATCAGGGCTAACTATACGAACCATTGAGGCTCTTGCTGATGGAACTAAGTTGATTACTAATAATGCGAACATAAAAAAAGAGTCATTTTATAATGAAAATAATATACAAATTATTGATTTAGATAATCTTATGCTTGATAAGGAGTTTATTTATAGGGACGTTGAACCTTTGGATATGTCTTCATATCATATACATCAATGGGTTAAAACACTATTTAGTAAATAGACTCATGTTTAGGTTGATTTGTAAAGACTCTATTAACTATATTTTGATAATAGGATTAATAGCCTTTTCAGGCTTTCCTTTCTTTTACAAGAATGACAATTATTTAGTAATATTTTTTCTCTTTGGTTTCCTTGTTTGGATAATGCGAAGTAGGCACATTAATAAGAAAACTCTATTTTATTTTATAGGCTTTGTTATTATTATTTTAGCTCAAACCATTAAATACAGATTTTTTCCTTCAGTGACAATTATGGGGTATTTTATAAGAATATTCATCGCATTTTTTGTGTTAGAGTCAATAGGCATTGAAGAGATGTTAAAGAAATATCTTAAAACAATTCTTTTCTTTTCATTAATAAGTTTGATTTTATATGTTCCGCTTCTTTTTGATGATTCAATAATAACATTTTATAATAACAATGCTATTCCCTTAATCGATCCAAAAACTGACAACAAAATAGGAGGCACACTTCTCATATTCCACCTTAGAGTCAATGACATCCATTCACTTATTGTGAGAAATCCAGGTCCCTTTTGGGAACCAGGGGCATTTGCGGGATTTTTAATTATTGGAATTTTATTTAATAAAATTAAAAATGATAGGTTCTTCAATATTTATGGTGTTATGTTTTTAATCACCCTTATTTCAACTTTATCAACCACGGGCTACATAACTTATATGTTTATATTAATTGCTTTTAGTTTAAATTCAAAAAGAGGAATTGTTGTTGCTTTATTATTAAGCATTGTATTCATTTATATTTATTCCTCATTACCTTTTTTGCGAGAAAAAATTAAAAATGAGTACAATATAGCGTTTAATTCCAATTTGGAAAAAAGGTCAAAAAACAGAATAGCAAGCACGATAGTTGATATTAATGACGTTAAAAATAATTTATTATTTGGGAGGGGTCCAAACGATTTAACTAGATATGATAATCCTTTTAATTCAAAAGTAAATAATAGAAATAATGGCATTACTGATTTTCTTGTAAAATTTGGATTAGTAGGGTTTTTCTTATATTTTATAAGTATGTATTATTCATTAGAGAAAGTATGTGTATACTATGATAGAAAGAAAAAAACACTAGTAATTTGTTTTATTTCCATTTTATTGATTGGTTCATCAGAATTATATTTTATGTATCCCTTCTTTTTTGCGTTGTCTTTGTTACATACAGTTAATTCTCCTGAATGGGGCCCCTCTCCATTAAGAAATAAATATTAATGGATAAATAATGAGATATGTCCTTCGCTCAATTTATCATAAAAGTTAAAAATTTAAAGTGCGCTGAACTCATAAATGTTGTGGCAAATAAGATTATTTTCTTATTCTTAATCCACATAGAACGCTTGTCATTATTATTTTCCACCAAATATTATATATTAATTCATTCAGACCAATATAAAAGTTCTTTTAATCCACTATCGTTAGAACTATTATTTGGTACTTTTTACCAGTTATGTAGGTTAAATGGAAGTAATTTATTAATTACAGCAAACAAAATATTAGATAACAAACTAATTTTATTTGGGACAGAGTTTAATATAAACAATGGAGAATGGCTTAAGGATCCCCTCAGTAAAAGGGAATGGGACAAAGATGTCTTTTTTTATAATGCGGAGGTTGAAAAGAAGAATTATGGGGATGTGAAATATGTTATGGAATATAATAAGATGTATCATCTAGTTGATTTAGCACTAGCCTACCATAAAACTTTAGACATTAAGTACATTAAAAAAATTGAAGAGGACCTAAAGAGTTGGATTAATACGGTAAGATATGAAAGAGGTGTAGTCAATAAGATTATGATGGACATAGCTTTTAGATGCCTAAATTTAGTATATGTTTCAATTTTATGTATTAAATGTCCCTATTTCATGCACAATGTAATGCCAGTCGTGCTAGGCATCCTATTTGTTGAAGAAAAGCAAATTAGAAGATTTTCTACACCTAGATGGTTTAAGTATAATACTGGAACTAATCATACCATAGGCGAAATGGTAGGTTTAATTGTAACGCAATTATGGTTAGAGCAGTTTACATTAAAAAGTTATAAGCATAGTATTAAAAAGGAATTTGGCTATTTAAACCACTGCCTTCTTAATATCATAACATCCAAAGGGGTTTATCTTGAGCAATCTGCCGGGTACTCAAGACTAGCTGCCGAGTTTTTAATAATTCTTGATATATTTGTGAAGGTGTTTGATAATGAGGGAATTAGATTATTATACAAACAACATTTTACGATTTCCATATTGGATTACATCGATTGCTTATCATATCATGGCCATTTACCAAATTTTGGCGATAATGATGGATCAAGAGCAGTCTATTCCTTTGCCGGAGAAGGGAATAACGTTAGCCATTTATTAAAGTATAAAGAAATAATTAATCAATCAAAAAATGGGATCCTAAAAAATAATGGATTAATTTGTTATGAAAGTGGCCAGTTTATCTGGAAATCAAATGATAAGAAAGATGTTTATATTTTTACAAGAGCGGGCAGACATGGGTTTATGGCAGTAGGAGGAAATTCTCATTCTCATAACGATATTCTTTCCTTGATTGTATTTGCTAAAGGAAAGGAGCTTTTTATAGATAGAGGGACATACTTATATAATTCGGGAATATCATTGAGGAATATTGATAGAAAAACCGCATCACATAATTCATTGTCAATTGACAATAAGGAACAAGCTGGTTTTTTGGACAAATGGTCTTATAGAACAGAGCCTTACGCTAAAATTATAGATGTCGAATTAGGGAACTCACACTTTGTTTTTGAAGGTGAATGTTCTTATTCCGGGTATACTCATGTAAGAAAAATCAACTATAATAAATCCAATCTTATTATTACTGATTATCTTAACCTTAATGAGGATGAAAGTCCTGTATCCATTAACTTTTTAATTTCACCTTTGTTAGTACCTAGACTTCAAAAGGCGCAAAACATTATTGATATTCTTTGTGGTACATCAGTATTATCTACTATTATTTTTGATAATGAATGTAAACTTAAAGTGGAACATACTGATTATGCACCTTCTTATGGAATAGAGGGGAAAACTATTAGAATTGTTGGGCAATTAATTTTGAATAGATCTAGAACTCTTGAAACCCAGGTGATTATTTATTAGAATCTGGCAGACATTTACCAAGTATTTGATCATAGGAGTTAGACTTTAAACTTATAATGGACTTCTTGAATATATTGGAAATGATGTAACGCAATAGCAAAATGTGCTTTATCAAATTAATGATTACTTCGATAAGTGACGTAATGCACAAATAGTGCTCATCGAAGAATGACTGGCATAGTATTAAATAAGAAAATGAATTGATGAACAAGATCATTTGCAAAGTAATAATGGCGGAGTCTTCTGATATTTATCATGATGGAAGGATTCTTAAAGAAGCATATACTCTCAGTGAGGCGGGGTATGATTTAACAATATATGGTTTTAGGAACAGTAATAGTCTCATCGGTAAGTATCCATTTAAAATTCACACCATTTTAATATTTTCGAAAAAACATAGAGCATTAAGGAATCTAAGTATAGGCATGAATATTATATTCCTCAATGTTTTATTGATTTTTAAGAAAGCGAAGATATATCATGCACATAATACAATGTTTTTGCCTGGAATGTACATCGCTAGTTTAATTCATAAGGGAGAACTAATTTATGATTGCCACGAGGTTCAATGGGAATTGAATTCAATTGCCAAAAGACTCGAAGAAAAATTCATTTATAAGGCAAAATATATAATTAATGTAGCAAAGGGAAGAACAGTTGCACAAATGGAGAAATACAATATACCGGAGGGTAACTTTACAATAATTTCAAATTATCCTATCCGTCCAACAAATAGGTTCACTGTTGAAGAAAAGGTAGATAATGAATTGAGATTTATTTATAGTGGCGGGTTCATACTTTCAGATAATAGGATAGATAATTTTTGTAAAGCACTCAAACATTTTAAAAATATCCAACTAGATTTAATGGCTTTTGGCACAGACAAAGATTGCCGTGAATTGTCTAAGGTTATAGATATTGAAGGTTTAAATGACAGAGTTAAATTTATTGAATTAGTTCCACCAGATAAAGTAATTGATAAATTAGCAAAATATGATATTGCGATTAACCTAATCTCAAATCCCAAGAATTTAATATCATATAACTATCATGGTATAAATAAGATTTATGAATATCTTATGGCAGGCCTACCAATACTATGCTCTACAATGAAATCTTTTATTGAAGAAATTGAAAATAATGGAGTAGGGAAATGTGTTGAGCCTAGTAATGTTTCTTCAATAATTGATGGAATTCAATTTTTTATAGATAGAAAGTCAAACTTAACTGAAATGAAACAAAAGGCAAGAATACTAGCAGAAACACAGTATAATTGGAATACTCAAGGGGTGAAGCTTATTGATTTATATTCAAGAATAAGACCAACATGTGTGGAATAGCAGGATTTATTGGATTTGATAACAAAAACACTTTAGCAAAAGATGCAAATATTAATCAAAAGCATAGGGGACCTGATAATCAAGGAATATGGTGTGATGATTATATTTCCTTAGCCCACCAACGTCTGGCTATTATTGACGTGTCTGAAAGAGCCAACCAACCCTTCATTAAGGATTCCCACGTAATTGTCTTCAATGGAGAAATCTATAATTACAAAGAACTAAGGACAGAATATTTGAAGGGGATCAATTGCCTGACACAATCAGACACAGAGGTAGTTTTAGATATGTTCATTAAGTTCAAGGAAAAATCCCTCAATTATTTCATTGGCATGTTCTCTTTTGCAATTTATAATATAACTACTAAGGATTTGTTTCTCGCTAGAGACGAGTTTGGAATAAAACCACTTTTTTTCACAAAAACAATTACGGGATTCGCTTTTTCTTCAGAGCTGAAAACGTTAACAAACATACCTGATTTTGATAAGACAATAAACAAGAGATCGCTCATTGCTAGCCTAAATTACCTCTGGATACCGGGAAATGAGACCATGTTTGAAGGTTGCTCCAAGTTACCTCCTGCTAATTATTTATTTCTAGATAGTCTTGGTAACTTAATGATTAAGAAATATTGGGAATTAGGGGAAGAAACTTTATCAAATGATTATGTAAGTTTAGAGCTAAGTTTAAAAAATGTGCTTGAAGATTCGATTCGAAGGCATATGATTGCCGATGTACCCGTAAGCTCTTTTCTAAGTGGAGGCCTAGATTCTTCCCTTATATCTGTTATGGCCCAAAAACATAATCCAAACATTACAACCTTCACCATTGCGACTGAGAACAAGGATAAGAAAATCGAGGGAATGCCAGAAGATGAGAAGTATGCAAAGATTTTGGCTAACAAATTCAAGTTTAAGCATAACGAAATAACGATTAATGCTGATATAATTAAGGATTTGCCAAGTATTGTAAGATCTCTTGATGAGCCAATTGGGGATCCAGCCGCAATTAATACTTTTCTGATTTGTAAAGCTGCAAGAGAAAAGGGAGTAAAGGTTCTATTATCTGGGATGGGTGCTGATGAAGTGTTTTGTGGTTATAGAAGAATGAGAGCCGTTGTTATTGCCAAGAGATACAAGAATTTACCTAGACTAGTAAAAAGCATAATACAATGGTTTATTGAAAATATGCCTGTTAAAATATTTGGAAGAGGGTTAAAACTAATTCGATGGACAAAGAAATTTTTGAGTTTTGCAAATTTGCCTTTAGCAGAAGCCTATAGAATGAGTTATTCTTATTATTCACCAAGCGAATTGAAGGCTTTACTTAATCATAAGGATGATAAGTTCGTCGAAGAAATAATCAACGAACACTCAATGATATTCAATTCAAAGTTTGAAGGTGATACAATAAATCAAATGTGTAATACGGATATTAATATGTTTATGGTAGGGTTAAACCTTACTTATACTGATCGTGCATCAATGGCAACTTCTGTTGAGGTAAGGGTACCATTCATTGATAAAGAAGTTATTAGTTTAGCTATGAAAATCCCAGGTAGATTTAAATATAGGAGAAGAGAAACAAAGTACATTTTAAAGAAAATTGCCGAAGATTATTTGCCACTAAAAATAATCTACAGACCCAAAGCGTCCTTTGGCGCACCGATTCGGTCTTGGATATCAAGTGATTTAAAAGAAATGGTGGATGACTTATTATCGGTAGAAAATATTAAAAAGCGTGGTTTCCTGAATGCCGACTATGTTAGGGCGCTGGTTAATAATGACCGTTCAGGGAAAGAGGATAACGCATATCGGATATATCAATTGCTGACCTTGGAGTTATGGTTTAAGGAATTCGTAGATAATAAATAGAAATGAAACAGATAACACAAACATTAAGTAATGGTAAAATGATGATTCTGAATGTACCATACCCAGTTTTAGGGCAAGGGATTCTCCTAATAAGAAATTATTATTCGCTAATTAGTGCTGGTACTGAGGGTAGCACGGTAAATGCTGCACGGAAATCAATTCTTGGCAAAGCAAACGAAAAACCGCAACAGGTAAGACAGGTACTTGATATGTTAGTGCAACAGGGTCCTTTACAAACATATCGTGCTGTAACTAAGAAGTTGACGGCTTATTCCCCTCTTGGGTATTCATCTGCAGGTGAGGTGATTGCACTAGGTGAGGGAGTTACTCAATATGTAACAGGCGATTATGTGGCTTGTGCAGGTGCAGGATATGCCAACCATTCAGAAATTGTTGCCGTGCCAGTAAATCTTTGCGTCAAGCTAACCAAAAACTCAAATCTTAAAAATGCAGCGTATAATACCCTCGGTGCTATAGCCATGCAATCAGTACGTCAGGCAGACCTCCGATTGGGAGAGAACTGTGCAGTGATAGGTCTCGGTCTTCTTGGACAACTAACCTGCCTCATCCTGAAGGCCTCAGGGGTAAGAGTCGTTGGAATTGACCTTAATCATGCAGCAGTTGATACAGCAAGTGCACATTGCGCTGACCTGGCAATGCTCAGGAACACTCCTGGCATCGAAGACCGTATTTCAGATTTCACAGGAGGATTGGGAGTTGATGCTGTTATAATTGCAGCAGCCACAGACAGTACAGACCCAATAAACTTTGCCGGTTCAATAGCTCGGAAGAAAGGGAAAGTGGTAATCCTCGGGGCTGTCCCGTCGGCCTTTGACCGTGATCCCTATTGGTATCGCAAAGAGCTTGAATTGAAAATGTCATGCTCCTACGGCCCCGGCAGGTACGATCTCAATTATGAGGAGAAGGGTATTGATTATCCTCCGGCATACGTGCGCTGGACCGAAAAACGCAATATGGAGGCCTTTCAGCAATTATTGGCGGAGGGGAAAATTGAAATTGACTACCTGACAACTCATGAATTCGATCTTGTTGATGCACCGAAGGCATAC
>JAFGOZ010000274.1 GCA_016926235.1 Bacteroidales bacterium
ACTGTTCTGGCACTGAATGATTCTGCTTTACCTCCGGCAGGTGTCTGAAGAGGATTTGATGAAGGAGCGGTATAAGCCACAGTAACGGCATCTCCATAAGCAACAGGGCTGGAAAGGGTGAGACGTACCCTGGTGCCTGAAACGGCAACTGAACTAACAGATCTTGCTGATGAATTGACCCTGACAGAGAAACAAGACGTTGATGGGACGATACTGGCAAGGGTAAGGTTGAAAGTAATTTCAATTACTGAAGGAGAGGCATTCTCGATAGCGGAACTTACATATGCAGGAACAGGCGGTGGTGAAACTGTAGCAGAGCCTGTTTCAAAGGCTCCCATATCAGGGGCTGATCCATTGAAAGGAAGTCCAACATTAACACCAGCATTAATCAAGTCGGATCCATTAGCCAAATGCAAAAGAGTAATATCAGGTAAACTTCCATCAGGTTTTCTTGGTGCTGCTAACTGTGAAATGTCAAGGCTTACAAAATCAGAATTAGACAGAGTTACACCCCCGTTCCAGGAATTATGGTCATGAGTGTCGCCAGCATCTCCTCTGAAAGCATATCGAATATCAGCATAAGCAATATTGTTCCTGAAAATATCAGCGTCACCACCGGGTCCGTAAGAGAACTCAAATCCAGTAACACCGTTTTTATAAGATGTATTGTTAAATACATGGGAAGCGAAGACACCCGAAACAATATTTTGAACAAATCCAGAGACTTTGTTATCAACAGCCAGACAGTTTGTTACAACTCGTGTAACAGCAGTCGTATTATTTTGACCGGGGCCTATTTTAAATCCCACACCATCGCCTCCAACGGCATCAGTTTTGTTTTCATCAAGATAACCATTCCAGAAGGCCCAGCAGTTATTAATAGTTACATATCCATCAGAACTGAATAGATCCCATCCATCATCACTGCAGAGCCAGGCACGGCATCCATCGAAAGTAAGATGATGTGCTGAAGAACCCCCAGTCCTGTTAAAACCATTAGCGGCTCCATATCCAGTATATCTATCGGCGAGGTGATGGACATCACAGTTTTTAATATAATTATAGTGTGACCCACTTTCAAAAGTCATACCATACATGCCCAGGTGGTCTATCTCAATATTTTCAATAAGGTTATTTGGAGAGCCTGAAAACCTCATCCCATAAACAGCACCTCCATTTGGTTGTTGTCTCAACCCAGTTATTCTAAGTCCTTTGATATGTAAATAGCTGCAATTCTGGACAAATACAATGAAACAATATGAGGAGGTCATTGTAATATTATCAAGATTTAAGATAGGTTTTTCACCAGGATATGCATAAATCTTAATAGGGTCATTCACAGTGCCATGAAGATCCTCCCAGCGGCAAACAACATAAGCATCAGAACCAAGATTGCTCCTGTATGTTCCTCCTCTGATGTAAGCTATATCTCCAGCTTTTAAGACACTTGAGAGCTTCTGCCATGTGGCAAACGGACGATCTATCGTTCCAGGATTTGAGTCGCTGCCGTTAGTAGCAACATAATAAGTAGCGCCTGTTAAGGATAAATGTATTGCCAGAAATAAACCTACAATATATTTCTTCAAAGGTTGAAATATTTTGACTACTGATATAGAAACGTCGAGCAAAAATAAATATTTTTTGCTTACCTATAAATTATTGTAGCAAATTTTGTGTTTTGATTTGATTACAACTATATCCATTGAAGTAACAGGATGACAAAAGTGACTTTAATTCAATGAATTAATTTTTGGATTATACAATAATCAATTTGTAAATATTTTCTGTGAAATCGGAGAATCTTAAGGTTTTGACACTAACAAGTAAAATAAAAAATCAAAATAATGTCCAGAATTGTAGTATCAGCATTTTCATCCAGGATACCTTATATTCTGATACTTCAGAATCTTTATTTCCTTTAAACTCGAAAGCCCCCAAATCAGGAGCATTCCCGGAATAAGGAAGCCCAATATCTACTCCAGCGTCAATTAAATCAGAGGTTTCAGTAAGATGCAGTAAGGTGATATCAGGCAGACTTCCGTCTGCTTTTCTTTTCCCGACCAATTGAGAAACATCAAGGCTAATAAAATCTGCATCAGTAACATGCACACCTCTGTTCCAGGAATTATGGTCCTGAATATCTCCTTCATCACCATTATAGGCCCTTTTGATATTTGCATACGAAATATTATTTCTGAAAATATCATTATCGCCACCAGGGCCATAAGTGAATTCAAATCCTGTACCCCCGTTTTTATATGCTGTATTGTTGTAAATATGGGAAGCGAAGACTCCGGTAATAAAGTTTTGATTAAATCCATGAACTTTGTTTTCAACTGCCAAGCAGTTTCTCAAAATCCTTGTTACCTCAGTTTTATTATTAACTCCCGGACCAATCTTAAATCCCATTCCATCCCCTCCAACTGCATCAGTTTTGTTTTCATCAAGATAACCGTTCCAGAAAGCCCAGCAGTTTTCAATTGTAAGATATCCGTCCGACTGGAACATATCCCAGCCATCATCGCTACAAAGCCATGCCCGGCAACCACTGAATGTCAGATGATTTGCTGTCGAACCACCTGTTCTGTTGAATCCATTGGCTGCACCATAATCCGTGTAGGGATCTGCAAGGTGATGGACATCACAATTTATAACATAATTATAATCAGATCCACTTCCGAACGATATTCCATACATACCAATATGATCTACCTCACAATTTTCAATAATATTATTGGAAGAACCTTTTATCAACATGCCAAATATACTCGGAGCCTTGGGTGTCTGTCTTAGACCAGTTATTCTTAATCCTTTTATCCATAAATAATTACAGTCATTAATAAATAGTATATAGCAATATTTGGATAACATTTTAATATCATCGAGATTTAAAACAGGCGATTCTCCTGGATAAGCCCATATTTTTATTGTATCCTTGACAGTTCCATTTAAATTTTCCCATCTGCATACAACTTCAGCTGATGGACCTTTTACACTTCTGTATGTTCCTCCTCTAATATATGCCACATCACCTGCCACCAATACCTGTGATAATTTTTCCCATGTGGCAAATGGCCGATCTATTGTGCCCGGATTCGAATCGTCTCCATGTGTTGAAACATAATATGTATTTGCTTGCAGCAGCAAACCAATTGAAAATAGAACAATTATTGAAAACTCTCTCATATTATTTTGATAATTTGTAATGAATTTTTTTGGACAGCAACTTAAATGTAATTACTGACTAAATCAAGATCTTCAAATCAGTAATTTATTATCACTTATTCATTAAAAATTTTTTACAAAGTTAATTCTGAAAACAAAATATGAAATAGCTCATCCGTCGAATTGTAAATGGGGAAATAATTTTTACTAATACTATTCGTTCTTAAATTGGCACTATAAGAACTCATAAACAGTACCGAAATATTTTGTGAAGATGCCTGATTTTTTATCGATTAGCTAACTCATATAAGAAATCATAATTCTGTGATTTAATAAGCATCCTGATTATTTCATCAATTTTACAGGAGCTTTTTAAACCATAAATTTGTATCAGGCCTCGTTAGTTACTTTATGTGACTGACGAGGCGAAGCTGTCTGGTTTTTTCGTTGATTTTTTTATTTAGAGCTGTTAATTTTGAAGATGTGAAGCAATGGTTAGAAGGAGTCTGCAAGAATCAATTTTATGAATATAATTATTTTTAATAATAGCAATCCATTTTATAGCTCGGGGATTATAGGGCTTGATTTGTTGAAAGAATTCCAAAAAAGGGGACACATAGTTAAACTGTTGGTTAATGAATATTCTCCTGATTACCCTGATAATGTTATAAGTATTAAATCTTTTTTCTCGTTTTGGCAGGAAAAAATATTGAGAAAAATAAGGATTATTTTAAAAGTGAGGGCAAATCAATTTACTGTCCCAAAATACAGATTCCACGATTTGAATGAGAAAAGGCAGTATTATAAAACAGAATTACTTCTTAGAAAGGCTAAAATTAAACCCGATATAATTTTTATTTTGTTTATAAAAGGATTCATCAATGCAAGAAATATATTTGAATTAAATAAACTAACCGGCGCCTCGATCTTCTGGCTCATTTACGATATGGCGCCATTTACTGGAGGTTGTCATTATGCATGGGAATGTAAAGGTTATCAAAACAGTTGTGGTAACTGCCCTGGTCTCTACTCATCTGATCAATTTGATGTGACTTTTCAGAACCTTATATTCAAGAAGAAGTATTTAGCTGGTACAAATCTTCAAATTTTATCAGGTTCTGAATGGCAATTCAGACAGGCAAGAAATAGTTCCCTCTTTAAAGAGAAACTTGTTCATAAAATTCTACTTCCTATTAATCCATCGATTTTTAAGGTAATAGATAAAAATGATGCGAAGCTGAATCTTGGAATACCCACTGAGAAAAAAGTTCTGTTTTTTGGATCCATGGGATTAACAGATGAGCGTAAGGGGATAATTTATTTAATTGAAAGTTTCAGGATATTAAAAAAAATACTCAAAAATTATAAATCGGATCTTAAAGAGGACATTCTTTTACTGATTGCTGGAGACAAGTTTGAGGAAATAAAAGACGAATTGCCTTTTGAATCATTTTACCTGGGAATAGTTGATAATTTGTCAGGAATAGCATCAGCATTTCAGGCTGCGGATATATTTGTATGTCCCTCAGTTGAGGATTCAGGACCGATGATGATAAATCAGTCAATTATGTGCGGTACACCTGTTGTTTCATTTGAAATGGGAGTTGCACTTGATTTAGTTAAAACAGGAACCACTGGTTATAGAGCGAGAAATATGGATAGCAAAGATCTCGCAGAAGGGATTTTCTCTATTCTTGTACTTAATAAAGATGATTATAAAAAGCTTTCCCGGAACTGTGTTGATCTGGGGCAAAACCTCTGTTCATCTGAAGTTCAGATTGGGAAAATTGAAAGGATTATAGGAGATTCAATTATAAAATAAACTTTATAAAAGGATTAGTCTTAATTGATGGGTTTTAATTTGTTCTGTTCTGTCAGAAGAAATTTGATTTTAAGTATGATGAATTGAGATGAGAAGCCAATAGTGATTTGGAAGAGTTTAAATTTATATCACAGAAAAGTTTATAAAATAGATCCTTATCCCGGAATGATATTTAACTATGTAATCAGGTTTGTGTCAAGATTGATGCATGTTGACAGATTACTTAAATAGCAATGATTAAACCAGTAATTAAGAAAGTAATAATTATCACAATTGAGTCATTCCCCCATGGTATGGCTGGAACAAACAGAATTATTAGTCTGGGTAAAGGATTCATTGCAAACGGGCTTGATGTTCAAATTTTAAGTACATATAAATTCGGAGATCCTAAGGATAAAAGCATAAATCCAAAAAGTGGAGTTTATGAAGGAGTTAAGTACACAAACATATATAATTCTACAATTAAAAGTCGGTTTAAAATTATTAGAGTCATAAATAAAATCTCAAAATCATTCCTTGTATTTTATTATTGTTTAAAGAATTTACGTAAAGAGACCCTGGTAATTTATTACTCACATGAATCATTTCCGGCATTAGCCGTGAAAGTAGTGGCAAAAATAAGAAATACTCTTTTTTATAAAGAAGAAACTGAACATCCTTTAATCAGGATAAGAGATGAAAGATTAAACAAATACATTTTTTTGAAATTCCACTACAAAATTTTTGATGGATTATTCGTTATCTCAGATGGTCTTAATAAATACTTTAAAGAAGAGTTGAAATATAAAAGATCACTGTTTATTGTGCCAATGATTGTAGATGTTGATCGTTTCAGTGAAGATGTAAGAATTGATTCAAACTGTATAGTTTTTTCAGGAGAACTTAATGATCAAAAGGAAGGCACAGACATGCTTATTAGAGCTTTTTCCAGAATTAATAAAAAACACCCTGATTATACTCTAAATCTCTATGGGAAGGCGAATAATCAGAATCAGGAAATTTATTATAAAGCAATGATCGCCGACCTTGGTCTTGAAAAGAGTGTAATAATGCACGGTTATAAAAGTCGCGATGAAATGACTGAAATCTTTCTCAAAGCGGGTATTTTAGTATTTACCCGGCCCTCAAGTCTTCAGGCCACTTATGGCTTCTCAACAAAGCTGGGAGAATATTTAGCATCAGGAAAACCTGTATTGGTGACGCGAGTTGGGGAAATAGAAAAGTATTTGAAAGACAGAATAAATGCCTTTATTTGCGATCCTAACGATGAATCAATAGTAATAAAGCTAATGGAAATTATTGAAGATAATGATTTCGCAATAAGGGTTGGAAAAGAAGGGAGAAAATGTGCCCTTGAGCATTTCAATAATAAGGTTGAAACAAAAAGAGTTTTAACTCATATACAAAATATTGATAGTAATTAAAAAGCCCTGGGTATTTACTACGTAACAGTGGATAAGGGAATATCAGACATTTAATTGATTAGCAAATATTTATGTAGTAATTTCAAAAGAAGCAGTAAACGCATTGAATGGACAATGAATATACTAATGTTCAATACTTATAATCCCTTTATTGCATCCGGGATAGTTACACATGATTTATTTCAACTGCTGAAGAGTAATGGGCATAATGTCAGACTGCTCGTAAATAGATATGACAGTAGTTATCCTGAAGGGATAGTAAGTATGGAATCCAAACTAAAGGCATTACTTAGGACAATTCTTTACAAATTTCAATGGAGGTACGAAAATTTAAAAGTAAAATTGAAATTTAAGAATGGAAAACGGACTCATACGGATTATCGGTTTTTCAATTTGAATGAGCAAAAGTTATTTTATAAAACTGATATACTTATTAAGAAAGGCGAAATTAAACCGGATGCGATTATTATATTATTTGTAAATAAGTTTATTAATGCCAGAAATATATATGAATTGCAGGAAAAGACTGGAGCTTCGATTCTTTGGCTAATGTATGATATGGCACCTATAACAGGTGGATGTCATTATGCATGGGATTGCATGGGTTACAAGGATTCTTGTGGAAATTGTCCGGGTCTTTTTTCGTCAGATCCCTATGATCAAAGCTACATTAACATCATGTTTAAAAAGAACTACTTAGGGATGACAAGATTGGAAATCATAGCAGCATCGGAGAGACAATTTGAGCAAGCATCACAGAGTGCACTATTTAAAAACAAGAATGTTCATAAAGTGCTGCTCTCGGTAAACCCTGATGTATATAAACTTGTTGATAAAGAAATAATTAGGTCTAAATTGAACATTCCGACAAATAAAAAAGTACTTTTCTTTGGTTCTGTTGGGCTTACAGAAAGACGCAAAGGGATGTATTATTTAATCGAGAGTCTGAAATTATTAAAGCAAAAGATTAATGCTATTGATTCAGGTTTAGCCAATAACATATTATTATTAATAGCAGGCAGAGAAATTGAACAGCTTGTTGATAATTTACCATTTAATTATCATTATATGGGAATGGTAAATAATACATGGGGTATAGCTTCGGCATATCAGGCTGCAGATCTTTACATATGTCCTTCTGTGGAGGATTCAGGACCAATGATGATAAATCAGTCAATTATGTGTGGAACTCCTGTGGTCTCTTTTGAAATGGGTGTGGCTTACGATTTGGTAATAACTGGAAAAACAGGGTACAGAGCAAAATTTAAAGATATTAATGATATGGCCCTGGGAATACTTAGCATTATAAATTTAAATAGTGAAGATTACAGGAAAATGTCTAAAAATTGTCGTGAAATGGCATTGAAGCAGTTCTCTCCTGATGTACAAATAGAGAAAATTGAAAGCATTTTAAAAAGCTCTTTATGAATTTAGATTATCCCAAAGTGCTAATATTCGGGCAACCATTTAACAACTACTGTGGAGGTGGCATTACTTTAACCAATCTTTTCAAGGGTTGGCCAAAAGATAAGATTGCGGTTGCCTATATGGGACATGGATTATATAGTGTAACTACCGATGTTTGTGATACTTTTTATCAGCTTGGCAGAGAGGAACATAAGTGGAAATTCCCTTTAAATCTGTTTCAAAAATCGTTTCCTTCCGGACTGAAAAATATTGTGGTAAAAATTAATTCAACGGGTAATCGTTCTAAACCCGGTATCAGAACAAAATTTGTTGATCAACTTTTTTTTCCCTTACTGAAATGGTTGGGACTATATCATGGAATGTCGAGGATTTATTTGTCCTCCAGATTTAAAAACTGGTTATGCGAATTTAAACCTGATGTTCTTTATATACAGGTAGCATCTAGAGAAACCTTAGTTTTTGCAGGTCAGCTTATTGATTATCTGAAAATTCCTTCAGTAAATCATGTTATGGATGATTGGCCTTCTGCTATAACCAGTAAGGGCTTAACAGGTAACTACTGGATTCGAAAAATTGATAATGAAATTAAATATCTCTATTACAAAATTGATCTTCATTTAAGCATAAGTGAGGCAATGTCAGATGAATATCGGAGAAGATACAATAGGGAATTCATCCCTTTTCATAATCCTATTGAAAGTGAAATATGGGTACCTTTTTCTAAAAGAAGCTATGGTATAGATAAGAAAAAAATAACTATTTTATACTCTGGTCGAATTGGGTTAGGGATAACCCAATCTTTAATCGATATTGCCTCCGCAATTGATTCAATGACGGATGATATATGGAGTATTAAGTTTCATATCCAGACATTCACAAAAGACCCTGGTATTTTAAATAGATTAAAGAAATTCAATTGTGTGGTAATAAATCCTTTTGCTCCATATGAGAAGTTACCTGGAATATTTGCAGAAGCAGATATTCTTTTGCTGGCAAATGAATTTAGTGAAAAAGGTCTTAAGTATCTGAGATTCTCAATGCCAACCAAAGCATCTGAATATATGATTTCTGGTACACCAATTCTGTTATATGCCCCAGCCGAAGCAGCAATTTCAAAATTCTTCATAAAGAATAATTGTGGCTGTTGTATAACAAAAAGAAACACTGTAGAAATTACTAATGCTTTGAATCTTCTACTAAATGATGAAAACTATCGAAAAAATATTGGACAGAACGCCAGAGCTCTGGCGATACAAAAATTTGACAAGGAAATAGTCAGAACGAAATTTCAACATTTATTGAAAGGAATTTCACAAAAAAGGAAAGGATAGATTAGTTGAGAACAATATCTGTTAATTAAATCTAGTTATTAGACAATATTTAATGGTACTCTTTGAAATTTCTCTCCCTAGTTTTGTATGATATATAAAAAGATTTAAAGGAGACTTAAGAGCAGTTTTCTGATTGAGCATTTAGAGAATTGAATTTGGAATCGAAGTGCAGTTAAAATTTCAGTTGGCAAATGATCCGGGACTGACGGGGCGAAGCTTTATTTATTCCAGACTTTCCATTTAAAAAAAAATCAGAGTCTGCAGAAAAATTTGCATTCCTTTGCAATAAACCAGAAAAATACATGAATCTATCCAGGCTACCGTTTATATCCTATTTTATTGGTATGTTTTCAAGAGGACATGAACGGAGTATAAAAGCTAAGAAGAATATTTTCTTTTCGACTATAATCAAAGGTATAAGTATAGCGATAAGCTTAATTTTAGTTCCTTTAACAATAAGCTATGTAAATCCAACCCGATACGGAATCTGGCTTACCTTAAGTTCTATAATTGGCTGGTTTGGATTTTTTGATATCGGATTTGGTAATGGAATGCGAAACAAATTTGCTGAAGCTGTTGCAAATGATAATCATGAATTGGCTCGTATTTATGTCAGTACAACTTATGGGATACTTAGTATAATTATTGGAATTGTACTAATAATTTTTTTTTGTATTAATCCCTGCCTGAACTGGGCAAAAATACTTAATACACCTGCCGATATGGCAGGAGAACTAAGTATTTTAGCACTCATTGTCTTTTCCTTCTTTTGTATTCAATTTATACTTCAGCTTATAACTACAATCCTTACAGCTAACCAGGAACCTGCAAAAGCTTCTTTTTTTAATCTTCTTGGGAGTGTTTTTTCATTATTAATAATATTTGTCCTCACCAAAACAACTAAAGGAAATCTAATCTATCTCGGAATTGCGTTAGGCCTATCTCCTGTTTTAGTACTAACTGCATCCAGTCTCTGGTATTTTAAACATGAATACAAAAAATATGCTCCGTCAATAAAATATGTTAAATTCACGTATGCACGTGATTTAATGACACTTGGATTAAAATTTTTCATTATTCAGATCGCTTCCATAGTTATATACCAAACAAGCAATATCATTATTGCTCAGCTTTTTGGACCAACGCAGGTGACACCTTTTAATATTGCCTTTAAATATTTCAGTGTTGTCTCAATGGGTTTTGGAATTGTTATGATTCCCTTTTGGAGCGCTTTTACAGAAGCCTGGACAAAAAAGGATACTATATGGATAAAAAATACTATCCGAAAATTGACACAACTCTGGGTCTTGATCAGTACTATAACCCTGATAATGCTTCTTTTTTCAAATTTCGTATACAAATTATGGGTTGGTAAGGAAATAATAGTACCCCTGGGTATATCAATTGTAATGGCTTTTTATGTAATATTAAACACATGGTGCGGAATATTTTCACATTTTCTGAACGGAGTCGGTAAAATTAAGCTTCAGCTTTACAGTGGAGCGTTTGGAGCAATAGTTAATATACCTTTAAGCATATTTTTAGGTAAGAAAATTGGTATTCATGGGGTAATTCTGTCCACTACATTTCTGGCCGCTATAAGTGCGATCTGGTCACCTATCCAATATCTAAAGTTGATAAATAATAAAGCGACGGGAATCTGGAACAAGTAAATTTATTTATTTCTTAAATCCTTACTTAACAAGTGTATAATAATTATAATATTCTGGATTGGGACTCTAATTTCTTTAATTATAAAGTTGCTTCCATCAAGGCCCTTAATTTGACTTTGAAGGTATTAAAGGATATTCTGGAAGATCTCAAAGGGAAGGATTTCAAACTTGTTTATTGTTTTGCGAATCCTGAAGATCAGATATCTAATTCCACCTTATTAGATGCATCCGGACTTCTGGTTGATAAAAAAATTACATTCTTCATGATGACAGATTCGATAGATGACATAAACATTTCTTCTGAAATAAAACCTTACAATCTAAAATATTCCTCTGAAAAAATAAAATCATTGGCATTACAGAGCGGCATTTATTCACGATTTAATATTGATCCGAATTTCAGCAATAATGAATACAAAAAACTTTATATTGAATGGATTGAGAAATCGGTAAAACGTGAAATAGCAAATGAGGTCCTGGTATATTTTGAAAATGAAATTGAAAAAGGTTTAATTACTCTGGCAATAAGGGATGATATTGGTACTATAGGATTGCTTGCTGTGGATAAGGAAGAAAGAGGAAAATCTATTGGAAAGAAATTGGTACAGTCAGCATTAGTATATTTTAAAGAAAAAAAAGTTAACATCGTTGAGGTTGCAACACAAATTGACAATAAAAGTGCCTGTGGATTTTATAAATCCTTAGGTTTTGACGTAAAAACTATTGTTAACATATACCATTTATGGATAAGCTAAAAATACCATTCAACAAACCTTATCTTACGGGTAAGGAAATGCACTATATGTATCAGGCCATTTATTCCGGTAAGATATCGGGGAATGGCATATTTACCAAGAAGTGCCATAAATTCTTTGAAGAAAAATTTGGATTTCAGAAAGCGCTTCTTACAACTTCATGTACCGATGCACTCGAAATGTGTGCTATGCTTGCTGAAATTAGACCTGGTGATGAGGTAATTGTTCCATCATATACATTTGTGTCAACAGCGTTGGCATTTGTAAGACAGGGAGCTAAAATTGTATTTGCTGACAGCGGCGATGACAATCCAAATATTGATGTTGATAGTCTCGAAGGATTGATTACATCAAATACAAAGGCTATTGTTCCGGTTCATTACGCTGGTATTGCCTGCGATATGGATCCAATCATGGATCTGGCAGAGAAGTATAAATTACTTGTTATTGAAGATGCGGCACAGGCAATAGATTCTTATTATAAAGGTAAGCCTTTGGGATCAATAGGACACCTGGCGACATTTTCATTTCATGAGACTAAAAACATAAACTCCGGAGAAGGTGGTATGTTGGCTATTAATGATAAACGATTTAATAAAAGAGCTGAAATAATTTGGGAGAAGGGTACAAATCGGTCAGAATTTTTTAGAGGTGAAGTGAATAAGTATGGCTGGATTGACATAGGATCATCATTCCTGCCTTCTGAAATAATAGCTGCTTATCTTTATGCTCAG
>JAFGOZ010000275.1 GCA_016926235.1 Bacteroidales bacterium
CCACGAAGCTTTTACCTGAGCGGATGATTTTCGCTTATAATCATGCTTGTGTGTGTTAAAATATTTATCATGGATGTTTCATTTTAAAACATTTATTATTAATGATGCTATTTTAATTAAAAAGGTTGCGTAAGAAATATTTTTTACGCAACTATCTTTATCTGTTTTACATCTTCTCAGAAAAACAAATTGTATAATATGAATCGAAAGTCTATCATCATTGTTATAGTATGCTTCAATACATGTTTATATGCACAGATTTCGGATATGAATAATACCATCGAGCAAGGATCGAACATGCAAACCATTGATATTGAAGGTTTGTATAGCACATTGAATATAGGATATCTATTTGGTCCAGGAGATATTGATCCTGCAAGCCTTACTCTAAACCTGGCCTATCAATTTAAAGATGGTTACAGTATAGGAACCGGTACTGGCCTTGAACTTTTTAACGAACCAGTAATGCCCGTTTATGGTGAAATAAGATATACATTTGAAGGAATGAAAGTCGCACCATTTGCATATTTTCAGTCAGGTTATTCGTTCCCGTTACAACAACCTCAGAATTCTGGTTACTACTATTATTGGGATGAAATCACGGAAGCCAAAGGGGGATTATTGGTTAATCCTGGCATTGGCGTTCTTCTGCCTATAAACACAGATATGCTTTTTAGTATTGGTATAGGGTTTCGATATCAGGAATTAAATTATCACCGTCATAATAATTGGACTAATGATGTTGTTTATCGTACTGATATTTTTAAAAGATTGGACTTTCGTATTGGTTTATGTTTCAAATAGGCTCGACATATCACTCCCTTTCTTTTTTATATAATTATTATGTATGTTTGTTGTAATTAATACAAGGTTATTATAACTTTATCGGCCATAATACTACGCAATGACGTTACTTAAGAGAATTTCAGATTATAAGGTTTTATTTTTATTACTCAACATACTCCTTTTTTATGGATGCAAACATAAAGAAGAAACCATTACCCATACACATGGTTCATGGAAAAGCCACGAACCACTTTCAATACCAATAAAAACGAGGATGCAATATTTTACAAGAGGCAACCTGATATTAAATCCATCCTTTGAAAAAGGCAAATTTTTCTCAATTGATTCAACACATTCCACCTTTAGTATTGATGGCTGGAAACCAATAGGAAATCATGTAAGCTGGATCAGTATTGTAAATGACACCGCAAATTTAACAGATATAAACAGAGTCTCTGATCATGCCATTAAGATTAGTCGTGGATATGCTAATGAAGATGAAAAGAATGATAATGGTATCCTGAGTGATTTTATTAAAGTAATTCCTGGAAATTACGAATTTTCTCTAGATATTAAAATTGAAAAGCTCACGCCTGTCAATGAGTGCCAGGGAACCCGTTTGTATGATGCTTTTGATTTGCGACTCATATACTACGACAAAAACAAGATTGAAATAGGATCAAACAAATATTCACCATTAAATAATACATACTACAACGCTTCCATAAAGGGAACTGCACTATCAAACCTGTGGTATATCGACTCTCTTGATTGGAGCAGAATTCAAGGCAAATCAAACAATATTGCACTTTTTGAACGTGATATTCCTGATGAAGCATGGTACATAAAAGTATTTATAGGTATTAAAGGAATAGGAAGCCTTTGGATCGATAATGTTAATCTGAGTTATACAGAGAACAATTTCTCTTTACTTGAAAGAACACAACAATATTTTGACACCATAGCTTCACCTGTTGATTTAATACTCCCTACTCCTAAGGTTATTCAGGAACAAAGGCCTATCAGATATTTTGATAAAAATGGAGAATTAAGGTTGCCTCCAGTAATTTTGATTCCCTACAACGCCCAACTTGAAACTATTGAAGCTGCAGAAGAGTTACTTGTTGCTCTTAAGTCAATCTTTAGTAATAACTCAAACCTTAAAATTGTTAAAGAAAATGAATTCTCCGGATTGACAGGTGAACAATTCGTTTTTAATGTTGGCAAAACAGGGATATTTGAAGCATTTAAAAATATGTTGCCTTATGACACCATCGCAAACAAAAAACAAGGTTATTTTATCAAAGCATTCTCCAACAGGCCAAAACTATTATTTCTTGTGGGTAGCGATCCAATAGGAGATTATTATGCTGTTACTACCCTCAAACAATTGATGGACGCCAAAAGCTATACCATACATTACGCTGGCATAATCGATTTTCCTGATTTTAAAGAAAGAGGTATATATGTACCTAATATACCAACAAACAATTTTGATTTCAAAAATTATTATGATTATTTGGGTTTAGCAAAATATAATAGCTACACATATTCACCTCAATTTACTAAAAATCAACTAAATAAAAATTCATTTGATAAAACAAATGTTATTTATGATATATCATTATCTCTTTCAGATAGTACTGAACTTCAATCAATCGATAAAATTACAAGCGATATCATAAACACATTTAAAAAGAACAGTGCCGAGAGTAGTAATCTCATCATCGATTTTTCATATTTATCGGATCGAATTAAAAACCTCAGTTATAATAGAAAAACTGATACTATTTTAACGGTAGCTAAAATTCACACGGACATAATAAATAAAGTCTCTCAACAAATTTCAGAAAGAAATAGGATAATTGTTTTGTTACCCTGGAATAATAGTGATGAGTTCAATTCAAGTAGTGGTAATGCTGAGCTATACTATCATATCTTATTGCCTAGTATTAACAAGGATATAAAGGTAATTTGGAACGGCAACAACAAACACCAGTTATCTGTAGACATCCCTGATCTACTTCAAATTGAAGGAATATCTAATAAGAAACCCATCTTATGCTATGGTATAGGTAATTATTCTCAGATAGAAGATCTCGTAAAAAATTATTGTAGTTATTACTCAGGGAAAACAAGAATTCTAAACTTATTTCTTCCTTTTGAGCCTGAGGTGGCACCAGATTTTTTTGAAGATGAAAACTTCAACCAAATATTATATTATAATCAAAGTTCATCAGAAATATCAAAAATCAGTAATATGGTTTTTGCTGATTTTATGTGGAATTCTCAACAATTTGATGCTGCATACAGCATTTGGAAGGCGCTTACCAAAAACTATAGCGAGCAAGCTGCTGAACACATTATTAAATTCAACAATGCCTACTTTGGCTTATTAACAGTAGCTTTGGATTTTGAAAATGGAAATGGGAGTAATAAACTTACAAAACACGGTGATATCTGGAAGAAAAACCTGGAATTCCATATCGAAAATCTTGAACGGCTAAAACTTGATCCTCACATGTTATCTGAATTGAAAGCTATCAAAAATCAGTTGGTATGGAAATATGATAATTCAGTTGAAAGTTTGGAAACTACCAGAGACACTATTAATTAATGTATAATGAAGAATGAAAATATGGGGTTTGACTCCCCCCTTTTAATATCCTATAACCCAAAGTATTCTGTCCTCCTCAATGCATTTATCTATAAGTTCAATAAGTCCTTTATTTACATCTTTTAGTTTATCCAAATAAACTTTCCAGTTTGATTCCCAGGCCTTATCCATATCTTTTAATTTCAGGATAAAATTATTCCCTAAAAAGATTTGGCTTATATGGTCAATAAATGTTTCGTTCGAATCAATTTTGATCAGCTTTTCCAGATTATCCAATAATGCGTTTTTTAACTTTATAATATTTCTTGGATTATATTTTGAGGGAGTGAAATAGTCAAAAAGAGAATCACTTTTCTCAAAACAGGAAGAAAAAAGATTAAAAACCTCACTATCCAGAAACTTTGATTCAGAATCACATTTAATGTAATTCTGCCCATCTCCTGTGATGTTAAACTCTACAAAATTAAGGTTACTTGCATCAAATAATTCAATCTTCATTATAAAGAGAATAAAATTAATGTTAAGTTTACATCATACAAATGTTGAAAATCATTTATAATTTCGAATTTATTATAAATATATAAATTGTTAAGGATAATAAAAATATTAAAATAAAATAATTTAGGCAAACCTATTCAAACATATTATGGTAGGAACACTAATAAACGCAGGAGCAGTAACTGTTGGAAGCATTATAGGTTTACTAATTGGGAAGCGTGTACCCGGAAAGTTGGCAAACGCCCTATTTCATGCGATTGGACTTTTTACCATGGTTATTGGTCTATCGATGGCTTTAAAAACAAATAATTTTCTAATTATGGTATTTAGCCTGATATTAGGGACGATATCCGGTGAACTTTTAAAACTAGAAGAAGGAATCGAGAAACTTGGGGAAAAAGTAAAAAAAGGCATAAGATCGGATCACTCAAAGTTTTCTGAAGGTTTAATGACAGCATTTTTACTATATTGTATGGGTTCGATGACTGTATTAGGCGCATTTGAAGAAGGTCTGGGAGAAAAGCCCACACTTTTATTTACAAAATCATTGCTTGATGGTTTCGCTGCTATTGCATTGGCATCCTCTTTTGGCATTGGTGTTATCTTTGCTGCGATACCATTGCTTATTTATCAGGCTTCATTAACCCTTTTTGCAAAGTATTTGGGTAGTTTTCTAACAGAACAAATTATAATTGAGATGACAGCGGTAGGAGGAGTCATGTTATTGGGATTAGGAATATCCATTCTTGAGATCAAAAAAATTAAAGTCATTAATTTAATCCCGGCCTTAGTATTCGCTGTTCTACTAGCTTTACTATTCCAGAAACTTAATTAATTGTATGAAAAATCATAATGATAAATTTAAGATATTAGATACATTATATAAAGAATGGTCCGGGAATGCTTTTCATTCTATTGAACCACTTCCTTCATCAGGTTCATACCGTGAATATTATCGAATTAAAGGATCTAAAGGTGATGTGATTGGCGTGTACAATGAAGATATTGAAGAGAATATAGCATTTATTACTTTTACCCGGCATTTTACACAAATTGGTTTAAATGTACCCGGGCTCTATATCACTGCCTCTGATAAAAAAACCTATTTAATTGAAGATTTGGGAGATACTACATTACATAATTATCTTCAAATGCTTCCTCATTCCATAGCTGACAATCATGAAAAAATCATTGCTGTTTATAAAAAAACAATAGACGAACTTATACGTATTCAATTAAATGGTGCATACGGACTGGATTTTTCTGTAGCTTACCCACGGGCTGTCTTCGATAAACAATCTATTATGTGGGATTTAAACTATTTTAAGTACTATTTTGTCAAGTTGCTTAAAGCCCAATTTCATGAACAAAGATTGGAAGATGATTTTAACACGTTTTCAAATCACCTGTTAAAAACGGATTGCAACTATTTTCTTTTCAGGGATTTTCAATCCAGGAATATTATGCTTAAGGATAATAACATAATATTTATTGATTATCAGGGTGGCAGAAAAGGTGCACTGCAATATGATATTGCGTCCCTGTTATATGAAGCAAAAGTCAACCTGCCTGACCCGATACGTGAAATATTGTTAAACTATTACCTGGATCAACTTGGTAAACAAATAGAAGTTAACCGCTCTGAATTTCTTGATATGTATTATGCATACGTATTAATCCGAATGATGCAAGCCTTGGGTGCTTATGGTTTTCGTGGTATAATTGAACGGAAGCAACTTTTTATTGACAGTATACCATCCGCTGTTGAAAATCTTGCACGAATAATTAAAAAAGTGAACATATTAAATGAACTAAAAGAAATGAAATATGTAATTAATCAATTGATAGATTCTGAGATTATAAAAACCTATACTAAATAAATAATTAAAAATGTTAACAGTAGAAATTATTAGTTTTGCATACAAGAATGGAATTCCTGAGGACAAATCAGGAAATTTTGGCGGATTTATTTTTGATTGCCGGTATTTAAATAATCCGGGAAGATATGAGGAATATAAATTATTAACCGGTAAGGATCAACCCGTTAAGAATTTCTTTATGGATGACCCTATTGCCGAAGATTTTTTCACCCATAGTTTTGCATTAGTTCGAAGAGCAATAGAAAATTATATTGAACGCAATTTTGAACATTTACAAGTATGTTTTGGTTGTACAGGTGGCCAGCACCGTTCAGTATACAGCGCTGAACGATTAGCCACTTTTTTAAAACATCATAATAAAATTAATGTAGTGTTGCATCACCGCGAAATGGAAAAATTTTAATAAATATAATGTCGAAAACCCTTTGTAAGAAAAAAATCGTAAAGGAACATGAGAACCCAAAGTATTTTTGCTTGAAATGTAACCTGGAAGCAAAAAAAAAAGACCATCTTTGTAAACCTCGAAGAATTTCATACTGAAATACTAAAACATAAGGGATTTGTAGCAAATGAAAGCAATGGTATTGGCCGCTGGTTTGGGTACTCGTTTAAAACCACTTACAGACAATAAACCAAAGGCGCTTGTTGAAATTAATGGAAAGACCCAATTGGAATTGGTGATTAATCGTCTGTCAGCATTTGGTTTTAAGGATGTTGTTGTGAATGTGCACCACTATGCAGAAATGATCATTGAGTATCTGAAAAAGAATAATAATTTCGGATCTTCAATAACCATTTCTGATGAGAGGGATAAACTGATGGATACCGGTGGAGGCATATTTAAAGCAGCTAAGTTCTTAAAAGACGGTGACCCCATATTAGTGCATAATGTTGATGTTTACACAAATATAAATCTCATCAGCCTCTATAACTCCCATAAAAAATCAAATGCACTGGCTACGTTGGCTGTAAAAAAGAGAAAAACAAGCAGACCATACCTTGTAAACTCTAGAAACCAGATTTGCGGATGGCAAAACATTTTAACAGGTGAAACCAAATTAAGCAGACCAGATGAAGATGGTTTAACCCCCCTGGCCTATAGTTGTATTCATGTAGTTAATCCTGAGATTTTTTTATATATGGATTCCAACGAACCTTTTTCAATCACACAGCTATATCTTGAATTATCAAAAACAAAACCCATTGAAGTTTATAAACATGATAATGACATCTGGCTGGATTTAGGAAGCCTGGACAATTTAAAAATTGCGGAAGAATACATTTAACTTATTGAACCTTATCCAAATCACTTTTGTTTACTCATAATATTTATAAAGATTACTTAATAGTCATTTGAAATGATTGAAAACATAAATAAGATAGAAGAATTAAATAAGATATTTGCAGATAAAACCGCCGAAGAGATCCTTTTTTACATGGATAGTCACTATCCGAGAAAAATTGCTCTTGCATCGAGTATGGGAGCTGAAGATCAGGTATTGACGCACATGATACGAAAAATAAATAAGAATATAAGGATTTTTACTTTAGATACAGGCAGGTTGTTCCCTGAAACATATGATCTTATTCAGAAAACAAGGAAAAAATACGGTATGACTATCGAAGTATTCTTCCCTGAAAAAGAAGCGGTTGAAAAAATGGTTAATTCCAAAGGAATAAATCTTTTTTATGAAAGTATAGAGAACCGTAAACTTTGCTGTAACATTAGAAAAAAAGAGCCCATTAAGCGCGCCTTAAAAGGCTTAGATGCCTGGATATGCGGTTTACGCAAAGATCAATCACTGGACCGTTTTTCATCAAATATTGTAGAATGGGATGAACTGAACGGTTTAATAAAAATAAATCCATTGCTTTATTGGAGGAATAAAGATGTTTGGGAATATATTAAAGCACATGATATTCCCTATAATTCACTACATGATGAAGGATTTCCCAGTATTGGTTGCCAGCCCTGTACAAGAGCTATAAATGACAGCGAAGAATTCAGAGCCGGAAGATGGTGGTGGGAAGAAAAAGAAAAGAAGGAATGTGGTCTGCATCAAACCGGCATTAAGTAAAGTATACTAGTTAACTCCTGGATTGTTAATAATAGAGATATAATGCATAATCTGATTAACAAGAAAATCTATATCTATTTCCTGCTGTACTTTTAATGCAACCTCTGATTCAAATTCAGTTCCGGTATTTTTATTGTGTGCCTTTTTTTCTTTATTTACTTCAGAAAAAACTTCATTTCGAATTTTCTTTTCTTTTTCAATATCTATCATTACATCTAAATATGCTTCATCCTGATTAAACAGACCCACCTTAAACATAGCTTTTGACATACCAACAAGATATTGTATAGGATAGTATGTTTCCAAACTTAAGTTGAAAAGAATATCAAATGGTTTTGAAAGGAAGTTGCTTACAGCTCTATCGGAGGGTCTTAAATACCAGTTAAGATCCTTTTTTGTAAAAAAATCATAGCCTTTCCGAAATAAATAGTGGTCAATAAGTTTCTTGCTATGAACATATCCTATTGTGGTTACCTGTATGTTTTTATACTGAAGAAAATCAACAAATTTCTTTACCACTTCAAAATTAATAAGGTGTGTAGCATTAAATATAACACCTGCAGTCTTTGCTGTGTCAAAGTTATGCACTACAACATTTCTGGAAGCTTTTTTAATATTGCGTTCCAGCAAGTAATATCCAAATTTTTCTTTGATTTTCCCCATAAAACTCACAGTGCAATATTATGAAAAATCATGATATTTTTATCACCTGAGAGTAATTTTCTATAAACCATGAAATGTTTATAAATAGCAAGTATCAGGGGCAAAGCATGTTAGGATATCATACTTTCAAAATCACTTTCACTGATTATTTTAATATTTAATTGCTGAGCTTTTTCCAACTTAGCCGGTCCCATATTTTCTCCAGCTAATACATAATCTGTTTTGCTTGAAATAGAACTCACATTTTTCCCTCCATATTTTTCAATCATTTCTTTTAACTCATCTCGTGAGTGACGCTGGAAAACACCAGATATCACAAAAGTACTGCCACCTAAAACACTGCTAAATGCAGCTGCCGGATCATCCATCTTCATATTTACTCCTGCTTCTTTTAGTTTATTAACTATCAACAAGTTATTCTCGTTTTTAAAATATTGCAGAATACTTTCTGCAATTTTCTCACCTATTTCTTCTACTTCTATTAGTTCTTCCATCGAAGCATTTTCAATATTTATAATATTTAGAAAGTGCTTCGCTATTGTTTTAGCAACTGTTTCTCCAACATATCTAATTCCCAAAGCATATAAAACATTGGGGAAAGGTACATTTTTCGAAGCCTCAATACTGTTTATGAGATTTGTTGCTGATTTCTCACCAAATCTTTCAAGCCTTGCCAGATCATCTTTTTTTAGTGTATACAAATCAGCAACATCATGAATAAATCCCTTTTCATAAAGCATATCAATGGTAGCCTCGGCCATGCCAATATTCATTGCTTTGCGGCTAACAAAATGTTCAATTTTACCTTTGATCTGAGGCGGGCACCCCATTTCGTTGGGACAATAATGTTTAGCCTCTCCTTCTACCCTTACCAAAGGAGTATTACATTCAGGGCAAAAATTTATGTAATTAATTGGTTTAGCATCTGAACCTCTTTGAGATTTATCAACACCTACGATCTTCGGTATTATTTCTCCACCCTTCTCTACAAACACAACATCATTTATCCGTACATCCAGTAGTTCAATTTGATCAGCATTATGAAGCGATGCACGTTTAACAACCGTCCCTGCTAATTGTACTGGTTCAAGATTTGCGACCGGTGTAATAGCACCTGTTCGCCCAACCTGATAGTCAATTGACAATAAGCGAGTTACTGCTTGCTCAGCCTTAAATTTATATGCAATGGCCCAACGGGGAGATTTAGCTGTAAGTCCTAATTTTTGTTGTTGCGACAATCTATCAACTTTAATTACTATACCATCAATATCAAACGGAAGGTTTTTTCTTTCAAAATCCCAATAATTAATGTATCCCATTACTTCCTCTATGGAAGCACATCTCCTTATCTGATCAGGCACTTTAAATCCCCATTTCTTGGCAATCTGAAGATTATCATAGTGTGAATCCGTTGGTAGATTTTCTCCCAGCATATAGTATAAACAACAATCTAACGGACGTTTAGCAACCAAAGCTGAATTTTGCATTTTTATAGTGCCCGATGCAGCATTTCTTGGATTGGCAAACAGAGGCTCATTTTGTCTGGCCCGATCTTCATTTAATCTATCAAAGCCTTTACGAGGAAGAAAAACTTCACCTCTAATTTCAAATTTAACAGGAAAATCATTCCCCAATAATTTTAATGGTATGCTTCGTATTGTTTTTACATTATCTGTAACCACATCTCCCTTTTCACCATCGCCACGGGTTACAGCTCTCGTCAATTCACCGTCTTCATAAATTAAACTTATTGATACCCCATCAAACTTAAGTTCACAAACATATTCATGATCCGAAATCCCTGATTTTACTATTCGCTGATTAAAGTCCCTGATTTCATCCTCAGAATATGTATTTGCTAAAGATAACATTGGATAAATATGTTTCGCCTGCTCAAAATCTTTATTAATATCGCTCCCAACTCTTTGACTTGGCGAATTAGGATCAGCATATTCAGGAAATCTTTTTTCCAATTCTATCAGCTCCGTTAATAAAATATCATATTCAAAATCACTGATTACCGGATTTGACAAGACATAATATCTGTAATTATGTTTTTCCAACTCATCCCTGAGTTTCATTATCCGTTCATAAGCCTCGTTCTTATTCATCCTTATAATTATTATTAACTTATTGGCATTACCCGCTAATTAATGAAACAATTTAGTAAAAATTCATGTTAAATATATGAATAGATTAAACAAGCATGCTATTTCCATGAATAAAATATTTGAATTTACCATTTTTATCCATTAATTTTAATATGTAATAATATTTCGTTATAATAGCATCTGTTGTAAAAAAATGTAAAAATAAATGAAACCATTATATTATTTGACATATGTTTTGTTATTGCTTCTTAGTAATAACTCATATACGCAAATCTCATTTGAAGGCGAGCCTTATTATGCACATAAAAAATCAGCTGTTACACTTCCTTTTATTGATATGCCTGCTTTAGATAATGCTATGCTTGATGGAGTAAATAAACAAAATTCCGCTTCATTTAAAAATCTGCGTTTTGCGTACCCATTTTCTGTAAATATTTCACCAGAAAATGAAGGCGTATGGGAAACTGTTGAAGATGGAACAAAAATATGGAGAGTAGGCATCCGGTCTTCGAAAGCAAAATCATTGAACCTTATCTTCACCACCTTTAAACTCAGTGAGGGCTGTAAAATGTTTATTTATAGTCCTTCTATAAGTATAGTATATGGAGCGTATAATTATCGCACAAACCCTTCAACCACAAGCCTTGCTACCAGCCCGGTTCCTGGAGATGAGACCATTATTGAGCTCCAGGTTCCAAAAGATGTCAGTGACTATGGAGTGTTGGAAATTGGACAAGTCGCTCATGATTTTTTGGGCATATTTGAATACATTAATACAAAAGATGGAAATTATGGTCGTTCAGGTGATTGTAATATTGATATAAATTGTGATGCCGGGGCAAACTGGCAAAATGAAAAGAAAGCTGTTGCCCGTCTTATAATTCGTGGTTATCAATTATGTACGGGAACTATGGTAAATAATTCACGAAATGATGGAACTCCATATTTCTTAACTGCCAATCATTGCATAAAGGATTCTATTGATGCTTATAATACAGTGTTTTGCTTTGATTACGAAAGTCCGTACTGTAATGGGCCAGACGGATCAATAGCTCATGGTATATCGGGTTCGAAACTTAAAGCTACATCTCCAAATCTGGATTTTACTTTAGTCGAATTAATAAACAAACCACCCTATACCTTTGATTTATACTATGCAGGATGGTCATATGATGAAACAGCACCTGATAGTTCAGCAACAATACATCATCCCCTGGGTGATGTTAAAAAAATATCATTCGATCATGACAGCCCTGTAACTTCATCATATCCCAATGAATTTGATCAGAATGCGTTTTGGAAAATACTCTCCTGGGAACGAGGGACAACTGAGGGAGGTTCATCCGGAAGCCCTTTGTTTAATCAAAATCACCAGATCATTGGTACTTTAACTGGGGGTGATGCCAGTTGTGGCAACTCTGTAAATGATTACTATGCAAAACTTGCTCGCTCATGGGATGATTATCCCGAAAAGGAGAAACAATTAAAATACTGGCTTGATCCCGATAATACAGGATTAAAGAATGTCAATGCATATATACCTGGCGCAACACCTGACTTTACTGCAGGAATATCTAAAAGCACATCCGAAATCAGGATTTTCGATACAGTAAACTTTACCGATGCTTCAATTGGCGATATTGCTTTATACAAATGGGATTTCGGAACAGATGCTATACCCCGGTATGCTTTCACTAAAGGACCTCATAAAGTATTATATGTAACCGCTGGTAATAAAACAATTAATCTTGAAATACTGAATGGTAATAAATCAAGTATTGCCAGTGAGCAATTAACTGCATTGCCAACAGACATTGACGAACTTATTTTTCTTCCCTATGTTGCTTTTCCAAACCCTTCAGATGGCTGGGTATATATCGAGGTTCCAGATTCACAACCCAACTACCGATTAACTGTATTCAATATTTTAGGACAACAACAACAACCAACAATCAGTTTTTTGGAACAAAGGTATAATATAGATTTTACTGGTTTCTCAAAAGGATTATATATAATAAAGATGCAAGACATTGCTGCAAATAACAAAATTAGACGATTAACTGTAGTTATTCAATGAAGAAAAGGATAGAATTATTATGAAGCGATTATTACTACCGGGGTATTATTACCGGAATTTATTAATTTGTTTTTTACTGGTGTGTTTTAATTATAACATTAATTCCCAACAAGATAAAGCAAATTATGTGGAGATAACAGGAGTAGTTGAGGATAACGATTACCAACCAATAGCAGGAGTATCAATTAAATTATATGAAAACAGTCAGGTAATAAAAACCATTACAACAAAGTCCGATGGAGAATTCCAATTCTTTGTTGATTATAACAAATATTATATTGTAGAATTATCGAAAGCAGGTATGGTGACAAAAAAAATTGCTTATGACACCAAATTACCTGAAGGCTCAAAAGGTGTATGGGGAGTAGGTTTCCCAATCTCCTTGTTTGAAGGCTGCCCCGGAGTTGAAACTTCTGTTATGAATGACCCTATTGGACTTATTAAATATAATGAAAGAAAAAGGGAATTAGAAGGTGACGAAGACTACAGGCAAAAAATGCAGGCAAAAATTGGAAAATTAATGATGGATATTGAGGATTGTAAGCGTAAAGCTTATAATGAAAATATAAAAGAAGCTGATAATGCGTATAAACAAAAAGACTACGAAAAAGCAAAAGAAAGTTACGAAGAAGCCCTTAAACAAAATCCAGATGATTCGTATGCAACCAAAAAACTGGAAGAAATAAACCAAATAATAGCAAAAGATGAGCAAACAAAGAAACTGTATGATGTAAATATAAACGAAGGTGATAAATATTTTGATTCAGGAAACCTTACACTTGCCAAAAGTTTTTATCAGCGTTCTCTTACTTACGATAAAAATGCCGAATACCCAAAAAACAAAATTGCTGAAATTGAACGTTTACTCACCCAACAAGAAAATAAAAATGTACAGGATGCACAACAGGTTGAACAAAAAGCAAAAGAAGAAGCTTATAATAAACTGATTGCAGAAGCTGATAAATTATACAATGCACAAGACTTCGATGGAGCTAAGAACCTTTATAATCAAGCACAGGAACTACAACCAACGAATCCCTATCCTAAAACTAAAATAACTGAGATTGATTTAAATAAGAAAAAGAGAGAAGAAGAAGAAGCAAATCAAAGAGCAATTGATTATGCATACAAAAATGCCATTCTTGAAGGGGATAATAACATGAATATAAAAAAATATGAAGATGCTAAAACTTCATATCAGAAAGCTCTAACCTATAGACCTGATGCAGAATATCCCAAAACCAAGATAGCTGAAATAGAACAAATACTGGCACAACAAAGATATCATAAAAACCAGGAAGACGAAAAAGAACAACAATACAGAAACGCACTAGCAGAAGCTGACCAATATATGCAGGCACAAAACTACCAGGCTGCAAAAAGTGCATATCAAAAAGCATTATCAATTAAGCCTGATGAAAGTTACCCTCGTACAAAAATTGCTGAAGCCGATAAGCAGATTTCTGAATATCAAAGACAAATGGCACAAGACCAGGCAAAAGAACAAGCATATAAAAACGCCATTGCTGAAGGTGATCAGTATATGCAAGCCCAAAATTATCCTGCTGCCAGGGCTGCATACCAAAAAGCTCAGACATTTAAACCTAATGATTCCTACGCAAAATCAAGAATAGATGAAGTAGATCGTGCAATTTCGGCAAGGCAGCAACAACAAGCTCAGGAACAAGCAAAAGAACAGGCTTATAAAAATGCCATTGCTGAAGGGGACCAATATATGCTGGCCAAAAATTATACAGCTGCAAAAGCAGCCTATCAAAAAGCCGCAAGTTTAAAGCCTGATGAAAGCTACCCCAGAAACAGGATAGCTGAGGCTGACAAGCAAATTACCGAACAGCAAAGACAAATGGCTCAAGATCAGGCAAAAGAACAAGCTTACAATAACGCCATAGCTGAAGGGGATCAATTTCTCAGAGATGAAAATTATACTGCTGCAAAGGCAGCGTACCAAAAAGCATTAACATATAAACCAACTGAAAGCTATCCTAAAACTAAAATTGCAGAAGTAGATAGAATCGTATCTGAACATCAGCAACAACTTGCTCAGGAACAAGCTAAAGAACAAGCTTATAAATCGGCAATTGCCGAGGCTGACCAATATTTTCAGGCAAAAAACTATACCGCCGCTAAAGCTTCTTATTTAAAAGCCCTCAACATTAAACCAAATGAAAATTATCCTCATGACAAGATTGATGAAATAGATAAAATAGTTATTCAACAGCAACAACAATTAGCCCAGGAACAAGCTAAAGAACAAGCCTATAAAACTGCCATTGCAGAAGCAGATCAATATTTGAATAATAAGAATTATAATGTGGCAAAAGCAGCTTATCAAAAAGCATTAACTTATAAACCTAACGAAAGCTATCCCCAGACAAAAATAGCTGAAATTGACAGGATTGTTGCCCAGCAGCAGCAACAACTTGCTCAGGAACAAGCCAAAGAACAAGCATTTAAAAGTGCTCTGGCAGAAGGGGACCAATATTTTAATGCAAAAAACTATCCTGCAGCAAAAGCTGCTTATCAAAAAGCACTTACTTATAAACCAAGTGAAAACTATCCCCAATCTAAAATTGCAGAAATTGATCGCATTGTCACACAACAGCAACAACAACTGGCTCAAGAACAAGCTAAGGAAAAGCAATATAATGATGCAGTCGCTGAAGCTGATAAATTTTTTCAGGCTGGTAATTATACTGGAGCTAAATCAGCCTACCAAAAAGCACTTGGCATAAAACCAGGATCAGCCTATCCTACAAATAAAATTAAGGAGATTGATGCTAAATTAGCACAACAACAAACAGATAAAGATTATCAAAATGCAATAAACCTTGCTGACAATTATATGAAGCAAAACAATCTGGAAGCTGCTAAAACAGAATATGAGAAAGCTTCAAGATTAAAGACCAATGAAAATTATCCAAAAACAAAGATAGAGGAAATTAACAACTTAATTGCTCAAGCTGCCAAAGCTGAGCAGGAAGAGAAACAGAAAAAGAACGAATTTGACCGGTTTATTAACTTAGCCGACACATACTTTAACAAGAAAGATTATAAAAATGCAAAAGACAATTATAATAAAGCTTTAGCTATTTTTCCTAATGCCCCTCACCCAAGTCAAAGGATTAATGAGATTGATAAAATATTATCGGGACAAACATCTGCACCCCCGACAGTTAAAAAAGGCGGTGAAATTGCTGACTTAAAATTCAATAATAAAGATGAAGAAGCTAAATACCTCACCGAATTGAAGAATAAATATCCAGAAGGAGTAACACTTGAAATATATAAATCAGCCAGAAGAACTGTGAACAGATATATTGTAATCAGAGAAGGGGTAGCTAATGAATACAGGAAAATTCAATACTCATGGGGAGCTGAATATAGCGTTAACGGCAGAGATATTACAGACCAATATTTTAAACAACAGACAGAAATAAGAGAAGGAGAATATTATAAAGCTTTTGAAATTGAAAATTAGAAGATAAATACTTTTTTATACCATTTTCATCTATTAATTCTTCATTTTTGAGGATATTTTGTCATATTCCATTGGATTTTCATAAAAAATTGTATTTTTATACGATTAATTTAAAAAGCCATGGCAAGTGTAAGAGACATAAAAAGGGATATAAATGTAATTACCCATGAATTAATAAATGAGTGCTATGCTTATAAACACTTTCATCCAAAGTCAACCGATAAAATAAATAAAAAAATTGCGGAAATTTTAAAAAAGAGAAATGAATTGATCCACAGGGTTAACAACCCTGACGACGATAGCGATTCAAAACAGATAAGAAAACACTTTAATAAGATTGCGGCTGATCTGGAGGGTATTATAAAATTACTTGATAACCTGGAATAAGATATCTAAACATCAATATTATGGGAACCTCAATGAAAAAAATCGTATCTTACCTCTTAATAGTGCTAGTGCTATTCTTTACAGTAATAGCCCTTTTAGGTATTTGGGAAATTGTCGATCTTAGACATGTTGTTCAAAAAACTTTGGGTTCGCTACTTGTAGTTTTTGCATCATCTGCCATTGTTTTATTTATTTTTTCTGTATTGATAAAGGATGATAATAAAAAGAATTAAACTCTTTTATAATAAAACCTATTCCATCAGAAATTTCTCCAGCTGATTAAAATTTAATGGCTTATATGTAACATTTTTATTCTCATCAAGAACAATATACTTTGGAAGGTTCCTGATTTCAAAACTGTTTTCTATTACATTTCTATCTTTCCATACATTTGCATGAATCATATTCTCAGGGTATTTTGCAACTAATTTTTCCCATTTCTCTTTATCAATATCAAAGCTAAGTGTTAAAACAATAGTAAATCCATTAAATAAATCCATCATTTTATAAAGCTTCTTTAATTCATTTGTGCATAATTCACAATCACTACTCCAAAACATTAATACAATTCTTTCTGCATCAATATTATTGATAATAATTTTGTCCTCGTTATTGTCATATAGTTGTGGCAATGCAACCGGACGCCCATATAAAGTATTCTTTTTTCTCAATGATTTAGAATCCAGCATTTTCTGCTCATTAAGTGTTATCCAGGAAGTTTTCCCTTGTAGATAATAATTGTCTACTAAATGAATAAAAACTTCATCTGATATATTGTTTGCAGCAGTTTCATAGTATCTCAGAAAATTTGAGATAAGGTATTTATACACAATCTCATTCTCTATTGCTTTATTCAGAATCTCATCAATACTAAAAATTATAGAGTCAGGATTTTGTTCGATAATTTTTGTCAGATAAGTAAAGACTTTCTCCTGAAAGAATGGAATATTCAATAATCTTTCATCATTAAATGTTGTATGATCAAGATAATGGTTCCTATAAAATTGCAAACTTAGAAGCCATTTCAATGAATCTTGATTTGTACCACTGGCCAAACCTGTAAAATCTGGTATCTCAGGCTGAACAAATAATAATATTGTTTTAGCTAAAAGAGAATTTGGATTATTTTCAATAATGCTCTTCCAAGCATTCTTAATCTCAGAATTAATATCATCTATGTCCTTATCATACTGGTTAACTGAATCTTCTATCATTGAGTATACTTTCTTTAATATTCTCAATTTTGTTTTACGTTGATCCATTAGTTGCATATATTTCTGGTATTCAATAAAACCAGAAGTTTCATCAGCCCCGGTTATTTGTGTGTCCTGAACTTTAAATGAGGGTTGAGTATGTATCACAAAAGTTTGGTCATCAGCAATTAATAATTCCATATAAACATCCTCTCCCTGATGAATAAGATATAAACCCTGACTTAGCATGCTATCATTTCTAAATTGATATGTTGTATCATTTATCACCTTAGCTGTATCAACATATATTTGTCTCATGCCATAATAATATGACAGCGTGTGAATACTTTCAGTTTTGGATGTATAAATTAATTCAATATCATATCCCTGGGAGAAAGATTCTCTGGTAAACCAACTTAAAATTAGTATTGCAATTATTTGACTGACTATTATTATTTTATTCATTTATTATTCGTTATAGGTTATATAGAATAATTTTGTATAATTACAGAATAAAAATTAAAATACCACCGTATTTATAAGCAAACTTTTCAGTGTATTATGATCTCGATATTAATTCCTGTATACAACTTTAATATAAATGATCTCATAAGGGAATTAACTTCACAAGGTGAAAAGTCAGGATCACCTTTTGAAATCATAGTGATTGATGATGCATCCACTAATAAAGATCAACAGCAAAATAACAGTAAAATATCAAAGTATAAATACACTTTATACATTGAAAATGAAACTAATATTGGCAGGTCTGCTACCAGAAACCTCTTAGCAGAAAAAGCGAAATATGAGTATTTACTTTTTATGGATGGTGACAGCCAGATTGAAAATTCAGATTATTTAAAAAAGTACTTTGAAAGTATTAAAGAATATCCAAAAGACACGATAATATGTGGCGGCACCTCTTATACACACAATCCTCCTGACAACCAAAATCATTTATTACGTTGGGTTTACGGGAAAGCACATGAGGAAAAGTCAGCACAACAAAGAAATTTAAATCCAAATGGTTCCTTTTCCGCTTTTAACTTTCTTATTAGTAAATCATTATTTGATCATATAAAATTTGATAATAGCATAAAACAATATGGCCATGAAGATACTTTGCTTGGTTATAAGCTAAAAAAAGCTGGATTTACTATCAAACACATTGATAATCCTTTAACCCATATAGGACTTGAAAGCAGTAATATTTTTATTGAAAAAACAATAATTGGAGTGAATAATCTGAAAGAGCTTTATAAAAGATTTTACAAGGAAAAAAAGTTCATAGAAGATATTAAGTTATTAAAAACCTATCACAAACTTAGAAAATATCGTTCATGCTGGATTGTTTCTATATTCTATAAAATTTTTAAGAAATTCTTAACTAAAAATTTAACGGGGAGCAAACCTAAAATGTTCTATTTCAAATTATTAAAACTGGGACAAATTTGTTGTAGCTAATACCCTACTGATTATGTTGATTATTCGATAAGTCATCCTCCTGTATCTCATCTTCATCAAAAACTTTCACCTCGTAATCCTTAGTATAAGTATTATAAGTAACACCCCTATTCAAGTAGTATTTTGTCTTTTCATCCTTTACAAATTCAAAATTTGATGATACCTGAGGATAGAAAATATCTTCAAGACAATATTCGAAATATATACCATGTGTTTTTAGCGCAGACAAGAAGTAGGTAGTAATATCATAACCCATAAGGGCAAAATTGTAGCCATCTGATGTTGTCCTGCAAGGAAGCGAACTAAAATATCTGTAATAGTTTCTCTGGAACTCGTAATACCTCTCGTTTTTTAATTCTGATTTAAAAGGCGTACCATAGGAAAATTGCAATTGGTGATAAAACTCACATTCAATATTCATCAACTTTGTCCAAGATGGCAAACCATAGAGCATTACATCATGTTTAGTTAATACCAGGTTTAGTTTTGCAATAACCTTTGATAGATAAACATCATCTTCTGTTAGAACAATCATATGGGTTGTCCCCCTCTTATTTAATGCTGAATAAATTTGATGTTCAGTCGTATCATTATATATTGCAACATCAAACAATGTGTCTGGAATATTATGAGATTTGAAGTGATTTAAAATAATATCCCTTTCCCATACGCTATTTGAGTCGCCCGAATATACTACAACAAGTTTCTCATTTTTTTTCAATATCATGAAATCAGCAATTCTTTCATAAAGTATTTCATTGCTGGGATTTGTAACAAAAACAGGATTTTGGGAAGGAACATCCAGAGAATTACAAAAAGGTGAAACAAGAGTGACCTGATTAGGTGGCAGTGATTCATATAAGGCTTGCATGCAGTAGTTATAAACCGGACCAATTATCAGGTTCATATTTTCAAACTCTTTCCCTTTCAGAAGCTTCTTAACACGTGCTGAATCCCTCTGCGTATCGTAAACATAAAGATTGACATTTACTCCCTCATTTTTCATTTTTTCAATGCCTAATAAAATCCCCTCATAAAATTCACTGAAACTGTATGACATTTCTTGCAACATCCTTAATTTTTTAAGTCTGTAATATTTCATATTATCAGATGGATCTTTACCTATGTCTTCATTCAATATTAAGTCTCGTTCATTCAAACAAAACGGTAACATTACAGCAACGTTGAATGATACAGGATTTGCTTTATAATTAAAAGAATCACATAATGCCCTCAAAGAATCAATGTTAACAACCATTGTATCAGTTTCTACTAAAAGTAAAGAATCAACAGGTTGAACATAAACCGTTGTATGTGCTGTATCTATTGCCTTCGGAATTCTAATTATCTGTCCTTCTTTTAATACGCCGTGTTTAAGATCTTCATTAGCTGCCTTCAGCTGCTCCTCTGTTACATTAAACCGCTTTGTTAACGAGTATAATGTTTCTTTCTTTTTCACTCTATAGTAAATAAAAGCAGAATCTTCTGGCACAACTGAAGTCTTTGGTTGTTCAGCAGCAATCTTACGAGGAATTTTTATTACCTGGTTAACTTGTAATGCATCGTATTTTACTTCTGGGTTGTGCAGCTCAATTTCCTTTTGAGTTATTTGATATCTTTGGGTAAGTGAATATAAGGTTTCTCCCTGTTGTATAATATGATAAATGTATTTATCCTTCTCATCCAGGGTTACTTCATTATATACAACTTTTTTAGGTATTTTTAATGCCTGTCCTTCTTTCAGTGAAATATCGGCCCCAGGATTTTCTTTAATAATTGAACTTTCGGGGACATTATAGGCTTTACTTATTGAATACAATGTTTGGCCCTTTTTAACCATATGAACATAATAAACTACGCCATCAATAATAACCTTATCGGAGGATATTTCTACATCCATCTTTTCATTTTGAGCATACGTTTTGATTAACCCAAAACTTAAAACAAGGAGAAAACAATAATGCAATAATTTTCTTTTACTTTTAATCATTGAAAAAATGCTACCAGTGAAATCTTACCAAAGTAAATGATTTTATTTTTTAAATAGTCTATAAAGTTTTCAAAAATTCTGAAACATTTGTTTTTATTCGATCCTGAACATTAGAAATATCTGCTTTTAAAAACCTTTCGCCGGTAATTTTTTCGAAAAGTTCAATATAACGTTCAGATACTTGTTTGACAAAATCATCCGGCATAGGTGGGACCTGCTGTCCTTCTTTACCCATGAAATGATTACTGATTAGCCACTCCCTTACAAATTCTTTTGAAAGCTGTTTTTGTGCTTCTCCTTTGGCAAGCCGTTCTTCATATCCTTCAGCATAAAAATAGCGTGATGAATCAGGGGTGTTAATTTCATCAATAAGATATATCTGTCCATTCTTTTTACCAAATTCATATTTTGTATCTACTAAAATCAATCCTTTCTCAGCAGCTATTTCTGTACCCCTTTTAAAGAGTGCCCTGGTATACTTTTCAAGTAATGCATAGTCTTCTGCAGACACAAGCCCGGTATTTATAATCTCTTCTTTTGAAATATCTAAATCATGTCCTTCATCTGCCTTTGTGGTAGGAGTAATTAATGGTTCTGGAAATTTCTGATGTTCTTTCATACCATCTGGCATAGCACATCCACAAATAGTACGCTTCCCTGCTTTATACTCACGCCATGCGTGCCCGGTAAGATAGCCGCGAATAACCATCTCCACTTTAAAAGGTTCAGCCCGGTGCCCCACCATAACCATGGGATCAGGAGATGCAATCATCCAGTTTGGAACTATGTCTTTCGTAGCTTGTAAAAACTTACTCGCAATTTGATTTAATACCTGACCTTTAAAGGGTATTCCTTTAGGCAAAACCACATCAAATGCTGATATCCTGTCAGTAACAACCATTACAAGGTACTCATTATTAATGTTATAAACATCCCGCACTTTCCCATTATAAACACCTTTTTGGTTTGGGAACTGAAAGTTTGTTTTTGTTAATGATTGTTCCATAATTATTTTGTTTTGTTATTATTTTCCTCGTCTTTTTTTAATGTATTATAAGCATTTACAATATGCTTTACCAACCTGTGGCGCACAATATCCCGTAAATCAAAATGAATAATCGAAATCCCTTTAATGTTTTTTAAAATCTCAATGCCTTGTAACAGCCCTGAATTTGCTTTTTTGGGAAGATCAATCTGCGTAATATCACCAGTTACAATGAATTTTGAATTTTTTCCCATCCGGGTAAGGAACATTTTAAACTGGTTAAGTGTGGCATTCTGTGCTTCGTCTAAGATAACTGTGGCATTATCAAGTGTGCGCCCACGCATATAGGCTAATGGAGCAATTTGAATAGTCCCGTCTTCCATATATGCTTTAAGCTTTTTAGATGGGATCATATCATTAAGCGCATCATATAAAGGCTGAAGATAAGGATCCAGCTTTTCTTTGTAATCGCCAGGTAGAAATCCCAGATTTTCACCTGCCTCAACCGCCGGACGGGTAAGTATAATCTTTTTAACTTCCTTAAATCTAAGAGATTTTACAGCCAATGCAATGGCAGTATATGTTTTTCCTGATCCGGCAGGACCAATCGCCAAGACCAGGTCATTCTCCGCATAATCTTTAACCAGTTGTAACTGATTGATACTTCTTGCTGTAATTCGTTGGCCATTATTTCCATAGATAATAAAATCTTCATCTTCCATTGCCTCAGGTAACACATCTGAATAATCATCAGAAAAGATTTCCTCCATTTTCTCTTTAGGGAGGTCATTATATTTATGAATATAGTCAATACAAGCATCCACAACGTCAACAAAACGATCTATCTCGCTTTCCTCACCAACGGCTTTTATTTCATTTCCACGAGCTATAAGCTTAATCTTTGGAAACTGTTTCTTAATGATCTCAAACTTCACATTATTTACCCCGTACATACTAACCGGGTCAACTCCTTCTAAATATATATTTCGTTCGATCATAAAATTGTTAAAGAATCATTATTTTTGATAAGTACAAAATAAAACCATTTTTTTGACTTTTCAACAAGTATTATTGATAACAGATAATGTTTTGCTCGAATGGCAATAATAACACTAACAACAGATTGGAAAGACGATGATTACTACATCGGATGTATAAAAGGAGCCCTTTTATCAACAATTCCGGGATGCGTTATTATTGACATTTCTCATCAGATCAAATCATTTAATATTCTTCAGGCGGCTTTTGTTTTGCGAAATTGTTACAAAAATTATCCTGAAGGTACTGTGCATATTATTTGCGTAAATTCTGAAATTGAAAAAGATCAACGTCATGTACTGGTCAAAACTGACAATCAATATTTTATTGGCACGGATAATGGCATCTTCAGCCTGTTATTTAAAGACAAAGTGGACCTTATTATAGATTTTACGAATGAAAAGAAAAAATCTACTTTCCCTGAACTTGATCTCTTCGTAGATATCGCTGCTCAAATTCAGAAGAGTATGGATATAAAATCACTTGGAAAAACCTTAAATGAATTCCAAAAACGTATTCCATTGCGTGCAACAATCGATGATTCAGTTATTACAGGAGGGATTATCCATATTGATTCGTATCGTAATGTTATTACAAATATTTCTCGTGAGCTTTTTGAACGTGTGGGAAATAACAGACCTTTTGAATTGTTTGTACAAAGCAATTCCTACAAAATACGTAAAATCAATACATATTATAATGAGACTTCACCGGGAGAACTGCTAGCGTTATTTAACTCCCTTGATTTACTTGAAATTGCAATAAACAAGGGTAATGCCGCCGATTTATTAAACCTTTCAACAAATTCTTCTGTACGTATAAAGTTTCAATAACCTATAAATATTGTGTGAACTTTTAATAAACAATGTTTAACTATTGCTGTTTTCAGATAAACACCTTGAATACATTAATACTACCACCATGAAAAAAACCATTCTTATTCCGGTCTTCATAGTATTATCTATACAACTCTTATCCGGACAAACGACAGAACCAGAAACTACACTTAGAGAACAAAAAGCAGACAGCCTAAACGGCTGGAAGAAGGGAGGCACAATTAGTGTTAACCTGACCCAGGCTTCATTCAAAAACTGGGCAACCGGAGGACAGAATTCAATTGCCGTTAATGGCATTACAAGCGCATATGCAAATTATAAAAAAGGAAAATCGACATGGGATAATATGATTGATTTGGGTTATGGAATACTGCACCAAAAAGATATGAATCCCGTTAAAACGGATGATAAAATTGATTTCGCTTCCAAATACGGCTATTCACTTTCAAAACATACATATGCCGCTTTCCTTTTTAATTTTAAAACCCAAATCGCTAAGGGTTATAACTACCCAAATGATTCTGATGTTATTTCAGATTTACTTGCACCCGGTTATATACTAACTGCAGCAGGTATTGATTATAAACCCAATGATGATCTTTCTTTATTTATAGCACCGGTTACAGGAAAAATTACTGTTGTAAAAGATCAGGATCTTGCTGATGCCGGTTCTTTCGGTGTTGAAGCTGCAAAATATGATACATCCGGTACCTTATTATCTCATGCTAAGAAGTCATTTTCTGAGTTCGGAGGATATACCCGCGTTGTTTATAAGCATAACTTTTTTAAAGATAATAGTGTAAGCCTGCTAACAAAACTGGATTTATTTTCAAATTATTTAAAAAATCCCGAATGTATAGATGTAAGCTGGGAAACAATTATAACCTTTAAAGTCAATAAATACATTTCTGCAAATATAACAACTCATTTATTATATGATAACGATATTGATATTATAGATAATGGGGAAAACATAGGACCGGCAACACAATTCAAACAGGTTATTGGAGTAGGATTTTCCTATTCATTTTACGAACAATAAATTCGTTAAACGAGCAAAGCAGGCTAAACAATGATCCATTGATCCAATAATCCATTTATCCATCGTTCCCCGTATTTAATTAACTTTTCCTCATGTTGGTTAATTGTTTGCAATTGTCATGTCATATTCATTCTAAATGTAATATATGTTTTGCACCTTTGTTATAGTATAAAAAAAACATTATGGAAGAAAAACTAAAAGCCTTTGAAAGTTTATTAATTATCATGGATGAATTAAGGGCAAAATGCCCCTGGGACAAAGAGCAAACTTTTGATAGCCTGAGAAATCTTACGATTGAAGAAGTATATGAACTTGCCGATGCAATTACAAGAAAAGATATTAAGGATATTAAAAAAGAACTTGGTGATATCTTGCTTCATATTGTTTTTTACGCAAAAGTAGGATCTGAAACCAATGATTTTGACATTAAGGATGTTATAGATTCTCTCTGTGAAAAACTGATCTTTCGCCACCCGCATGTGTTCTCTACAACCCAGGTAAATAATTCGGAAGATGTAAAGCACAACTGGGAAGAACTTAAGATAAAAGAAGGAAACAAAACTGTTTTGGGGGGAGTACCCGATTCACTTCCCGCACTTATAAAAGCTAACCGTATTCAAGAGAAAGTGCGTGCTGTGGGTTTCGATTGGGAAGAGAAGAAACAGGTTTGGGAAAAAGTACATGAGGAAATTGATGAATTGATAGAAGAAATAAAAAGTAACGATACTAATAAGATAGAATCGGAATTCGGGGACTTATTCTTCTCGCTGGTAAATGCAGCCAGGCTGTACGGTATAGATCCGGAAACAGCTCTTGAAAAAACCAACCGGAAATTTAAAAAACGTTTTAATTACCTTGAAAAAAAGACAATACACATGGGTAAAAATCTAAAATCCATGACTTTAAAAGAAATGGACGATATATGGGAGGAAGCAAAAATGAAAGACCATACTTAATAAACCAAAGATTTACTGATATTTCATTCTTCTAGTTTTTAAAAAATTCTAACATTTGAGTAAGTTGCTTTGCCTGGTTGGTAAGTTCTTCAGCATTGGTAGCCATTTCTTCAGATGCAGCAGAATTTTGTTGAGTCACCTGGTTAAGTTGTTGAATAGCATTACTGATTTGATTTGCTCCTGCATTTTGTTCCATACTCGCAGCTGTAATTTCCTGAACCAATTTTGAGGTTTTGGTAATTTCAGGTACCAGCCTATCCATAAGTGTGCCCGCATCCTCAGTAAGTTTTAAACTTTTGTTTGCCAGGAGATTAATTTCATTTGCTGCCAATTTACTTCTTTCAGCAAGTTTCCGAACCTCTGAAGCAACAACTGCAAAACCCTTCCCATGCTCCCCTGCCCTTGCTGCTTCAACTGCCGCATTTAATGCTAAAATATTGGTTTGAAAAGCTATGTCATTGATAATACTGATCTTCCCTGAAATCTCCTTTATAGCATCTATACTAATTCTTGCCGTTTGTGTCAATTCGTCAATTCCTTTTACAGCTTTTATGGAAATATCTTCTGTTTGTTTTGCATTACCAGCATTCTGTTGAATATTTGCCAGCATCTCCTCAACCGATGATAAAATCTCTTCGATGGATGCAGCTTGTTCATTTGCACCTTGTGATACTTGTATTGCAGAAGAACTTTGATTATTTGCCGAAACAGAAATAGTTGATGACGCATCCTGTATATCATCAATTACATGTTTTAATTGTTCTTTCAAGTCATTAAGTGCATTGGATATTCGTCCCAGCTCATCTTTTCTTCTTTTCAGTTTTGCATCGAAGGAGAAATTCAATAATCCTTTTCCCAATTTTTCAACAATGTCCATAGTCAATAAATTCATTGGCTTATTAAACCGGATAGTTAAAAAATAAAGTGCTAAAAAAATGAAACCAACTCCAAGAGGTAACATCCATACTAGGTTTTTAAAACCCATTATAGCCAGGGTATACGCCAAAATTGCTACAATACTCACTAAAGTCAAAATCACAAGGCCAATAATTGAAACTACACTATTTTTGTACTTTATTAAAATAACCGGTATTAATATGCTTATAACTCCAGCTATAATACACATAAAAATTAAGATATTATTCATGAGTAATGTGTTTTTAATTAGTAATTACATGTAAAATAATCATTTTACTCCTTCAATAAATCTATAGAAGTATAAAATAATAATATTAATTCTACTTTGACAAGTTTAAATTGTTAATAAAACCCTTGAAAATCTTCGATTTTCAAGGGCATCGAAAAACATAATTTTC
>JAFGOZ010000276.1 GCA_016926235.1 Bacteroidales bacterium
ATTCTTTCCCTGCAAATCTTCGGTAGTTACAATATGTTTTTTTGTAAGAAATTTGCCTTGTCCATAAAGACCACCCGGATCTTTAATTCCGCGACCAGGGTCAGTAAGTTTTAAAGCTACGGTAGTCTTTGCAGTATCGCTAGCCCAACGGATCTCAGTAATGAATTCGTCGTACGTAATCATTGTTGCTTTACGACGATACGAATCACCATCATTTGCATAAAATTCATTGGCAAATGTTTCTTCAATGGCTAAGCCGCCCCAGCCACCTACTCCTTGATCATCAGGTTTGCTTTGCAACTTATCTGTTCTCCAGCCCCACAAATTCGCTTCCATCCATGTAGAACGTACCATAAAATCGAGATCTGCAGATTGAACAAGATTAAATTCGAATACTTTTTCTTTGCTGCCATCACCCGCAATATGAAACAAATCGCGCCATTCAGGGCCGGAAACAAGTCCGTATTTACCCGAGTCGATAACTTTTTTAAGAGCAACTTTTGCACCTGCATAGTCGCCTGCATAAAGAAGTGCCTTACCTTGAAGAGCCTGAGCGAAGCCTTTGGTTATTTTTACGGCACCATTCTTATCCTCTTGGTTAACACGTTCAGGGATGAATGCAGCAGCCTCTTCACACTCTTTTGCACACCATTCGAGAAGCTCTTCGTGTGTACCCGAATAATTAGCTGGTTTATCATCTCCTTTAAGAACGTGTTCAACAAGCGGAGGAGTACCCCAAGCCAAAGCAGCATACATGTGACAATATGCGCGAATAACACGAGCTTCTGAAATACAACGGTCTTTTACGGCACTTTCTCCATATTTAAAATTATCGATCACAAGATTGGAGTGATAAATAATAAAATACAGACGTTTATATGCATTTTTAACGACATCGCTACTTGCATCGAATCTGAATTCGTTAATAGACGCTAAATGGTCGTTATCACCATAATAATTACCAGCTGCAAGTACGTTGTCTGCCGGATAGTTAAATATAATATTGAAAGGAACATAGATCCATGTACCATCAACGCTATGCATATTTGAGGCAAAATCCTTATAGGCATTCACAAGTGCCGATTCTGCGTCTGCATCCGTTTTATAAAACGATTCTACACTAATGACTCCCTTCTGTGGGATTTCAAGCTTATCCTCACTACAAGCAGTGAACAGAAGCACTGTGCTAAATAGTAAAAGAAATATATTTTTATATTTTTTCATGTCTTTAAAATATTAAATTAGAAGGTAATATTTAAACCGAAGGTAACTTTCTTAGATGTTGGATATGTTCCAGCATCAAACCCTGCTTGCGCCGCTGAAGTAGTAACAGTAGCAGTTTCAGGATCGGCTCCCGGATAGCTCGTAAAGGTAAAGTAATCGTCCAACGATACATAACATCTCATCCTGCTAATCAGCACTTTCTTAGTGAATTTCTCTGGAACGGTGTAGCCCAATTGTATTTGTTTGATTTTGAAGAAATCTCCTGCAAACATAGCCGCACTTGAACCCCAGAATTTCGAATCGTTAACAACCGCTTTAGGATCAGGCATCTCTGCATTCCTATTATTAGGAGTCCAGGCATTGTCGTAGAAATATCTGAGTGAGTTTCGCAAGGGTGTATCGTGACGATACAATACAGTGAAAATATCGTTACCGCCAACACCTACACCAGATACATTCAAATCGAAACCTTTGTATGCGAGGTTAATGTTGATACCATAGGTATAATCGGGAATTGCCTTTCCTATGTATCTCATATCACCTTCATTTAATCCATCACCGTTAAAATCTATAAGACGGGGAGCTCCGGTAGCTTCATCAACACCGTCGTATACATATCCTCTGAAATACCAGATAGGCTGACCTTGCTCGAATGCTGTATAAATAGGATTGTTGGTACCAGAAACGCCACCAGTACCACCTGAGATACGTGTAAGAGATGATTCAAGATAGGTTACTTCATTGTGCAAAGTAGCGAAGTTACCACCAATAGAATAGCTAAAATCACCTATTTTTTGTTTCCATGTAGCATCAAATTCAAAACCTCTGTTTAAAACAGAACCTGCATTGACTGTAGCAGTGTTAAAACCAACCTCAGGAACTGGAGTAATATCTACAAGAAGGTCATCGGTTGTCTTATTATAGTATTCAACAGTAAAGGAGAGTCGGTCATTCAAAAATCTCGACTCAATAGCGATAGAGGTTTGAGTTGAAGTTTCCCATTTAAGATCAGGGTTAGGCAAACCTGAAGGTTTAGAACCGTAAGAAGGAGCAGGGCTATCCGCTCCGTATTGATACCAGGAACTGTTTGCAGAGATGCTTGCGCTATATTTGTAGTCTCTGAGTACGTTAATGTTACCATTTTGTCCCCACGAACCACGTAATTTCAAGAACGAAACGAGATCACGAGATACATTGTCGCTAAAAAACTTCTCATTGCTAATAGTCCAACCTGCTGAAAATGAAGGGAAATAACCCCAGCGGTTTTTAGCTGACAATTTAGAAGCATCGAATGCATCAGCGCGGAAGTTACCTTGAATGAAGTATCGGTTGTCATAAGAATAAGTAAGACGTCCGAAATATGCCATATTAGTAGATAAACCGGGCAAATTCCTAAAGCTCTTGGTTGTTTTTTCAGTTGGCGTACCATTAACATCAACCATGTTACTTTTTACATAGTTAAGATACTGGAAATTAGAAGCATAATTACTCAAGATGTCGGGGCCAGTAGCAGAGCCATTAACATTATCATTTTCATCTTGCTGATAAGACATACCCACCATCGCAGAGATGTCATGTTTATCCTTCAAAGTAACGTTATAGTTGGCAAAATTTTCCCATTGATAGTAGAGGCTGTTGTTAGCAGTGGCCGAGATGTTATAGTCGTCGGCTTTTGCCATATCAGAAACATAATATGGTGTATTATAACTGTGCTGATTCGATTGTGCTAAACGGTAGCCCAAGCGAGAAGTGATTACAAGACCTTTAATTGGTTTCAGATTCCCATACATTACACCACGAAGAGAAGATCCACCGTTCTTAGAATCAATGCGATCTCTTTGAAGTAATGGGTTTCCACTATCATCGGTTATATACTTAGAAGAAGCATAGTAAAGGCCATTTTCCGGATTCTTAAGAATGATCTTACCCTGATCGTAGCCTTGTTTCATAGCATTAGCGAATTGATCGGGACTTGAATAATATACCGGAGTCAATGGGTCCAGCGTTATCGCTGAGTTAATAACGGCGCCATACGCAGACATTTGAGAAACCGATTTGGTAGACCATTTTTCGATAGAGTTATTGGTTCCAATCTGCAACCATTTTTTGATGTTATAGTCGCCATTAAGCTGAGCTGTTAAGCGTTTATACACATCCTTTGATCCTTTTACAATACCATCGTTATTGTAGGAGCTGAGAGAGGTAAAGAAATGGCCTTGGTCATTTCCGCCCTGGAATGTGATTGTATGTTGAGAAACCCATGCTGGTTCAAATACTTCATCGAACCAATCTGTGTCTGTACCATCATACCCCGCGGCTGTTGTTAGCGCGTCCATATCAAAGCCAGAAGCGTTCTTGTATGCTATGAAACCGGCAGCATCAAATATTTCAGGTTTTTTGGCAAGCCTTTGATTGGAGTAGCTCATATCGTAAGAGATACTTGAGGTACCTTTAGATCCACTTTTGGTTGTGATCAGAATAACACCGTTACCGGCAGCTGCACCATAAATAGCTGCGGAAGCTGCATCTTTCAAAATTTCAACCGATTCGATCATTGAAGGATTGAGATATTGGATGTTGTCAACCTTAAGACCGTCAACAATAAGGAGTGGCCCAATGTTCCCAGAATTTGAAGAGTAACCACGAACACGAATAGACGCTCCTTCGCCCGGAGCACCTGAATTTGTCAAAACCTGAACACCAGAAGCCTTACCTTGAAGAGCAGCTCCGGCATCAGATGTTGCCAAATTTTTCAGAGCATCGCCTTTAACAGAAGCAACAGAACCAGTTATATCACTCTTTTTCTGTGTACCGTAACCAACAACCACA
>JAFGOZ010000277.1 GCA_016926235.1 Bacteroidales bacterium
GTACCTCAACTCCGCTCGGTGACCGACATGAGAGCTGCATTACGTAAATTAAGAAAAAGTAGTACATCCCGATTTCATCGGGACGGCCAGTTTTTATTGCTGACGTTTGGGTGCAACCTAAAAAACACCACGAAAACATAAATATTAATAAAATGACATATATGGAACCCACAGACAATTATAAACAGATTATAAATAGATTTGGCTTTTACTCCTCAATTGCATTGACAGTAATTACTTTAATTACATTTGGATTTGCAATGACAGCAGTTCCAATATCAGGAGCATTTTGTCCGGGAAATTGTATCGATTATCCTTATCTGGATACACTAAACCAATATCCAAAAGATTTTTTATGGATGTATTTTGCAATATTACTTACTATTATATACATAGGTTTTATGGTATCGATTCATTCCTATACCTCAAACGAGAAAAAGATATTTAGTCAGACAGGCCTGACCTTTTCAATAATCTCGACAGTTATTCTTGCTGGAGCATATTTTATCCAATCTTCTGTTATACCAGCTAGTTTGATGAATGGGGAAACTGAGGGCGTTACAATGTTGATACAATATAACCCACATGGCGTATTTGTAGTACTTGAAGAAATAGGTTATATAATGATGAGTATATCGTTTCTTTTTATTGCATTTGCTTTCACCAATAAATCACGTATTGAAAAATCTATTCGGTGGATTTTTATCTCTGCATTCATTCTAACTGTAATCTCATTTACCATTATTACAATTCAACACGGAATTGTGAGAAAAGACCGATTTGAGGTTGCAGTTATTTCAATTGATTGGCTTGTGTTAATTGTAAATGGAATTTTGATTAGTAAGGTTTTTAATAGAGCACTCAAACAAGAATTAAAATAGACAGCACACAATACACAATATAAAACAGTTGGTTTTCAGTGGTTTGCATAACTTTGCTTCTCGCGCCAACTTTTTCCACGGTGGATACAGACACGCTCCGAAATCCCAACCGTTTCATATGGAACTAAAATAAGTAAAAAACAGGTTTGATATCTTGTCAAATAAAAAAAAGAGAGTAGTTTGCACCATAAATATATAACAAAATGAATATGAGAAAATTTAATTTTACTTTTTTAGCATTAATTGCTATGTCAATTAATACTTATGCTCAATGGATAGCGCAACCAAGTGGAACGACTAATGAACTATATTCCGTTTATTTTACAGATGACAATACAGGGTATTCAACTGGAGAAAATGGTACATTATTGAAAACCATAAATGGGGGCTCAACCTGGACTGATTTATCATTAGGTATGACAAACGTTCTAAACTTTGTTCACTTTATGGATCCCGATACAGGATATATAGTGGGTGAAGAAATTAGAAAGATTTTAAAAACTGCAAATGGAGGTATAAGTTGGGTTGAACAATCCACCGGGATATTCTTTTTAGGGCTTTTATCTATTTCCTTCACTAGTGCTGATATTTGGTATGCTGTAGGAAGAAGTGGAACCATTATTAAAACTATAAACGGAGGAGCAGACTGGACAGCTCAATCAAGTGGTACTGATCAGGCTTTGTATTCGGTTTCTTTCACCGATTCAAATAACGGATACGCAGTGGGGGTTAGCGGACTCAGCTTTAAGACTTCTGATGGTGGAACAAACTGGACACCAATGTCAAGTGGTACGGATAAATACCTATTTTCTGTCTTTTTTGTAGATACCAATAATGGATATGCAGCAGGCGCTTACGGAACAATTATAAAAACCACGAATGGAGGATCAAATTGGACACCATTATCGAGTGGTACTGATAAGTTTCTTTATTCGATATACTTTATAGATAACAATACAGGATACGCTGTCGGAGAAGATGGAACCATATTAAAAACTATTGATGGAGGAACTATATGGACTCCTCAGGAAAGTGGTACAACAAATGATATACAATCTGTTTATTTCATTAATGCAAATCAAGGTTATGCAGTTGGAAATAATGGAACAATTTTAAAATTATCTTCGGGAGTTGCAGCAGAAGAAGAAATGAAAGGAGGAAATCTTATTAACTTATTTCCTAATCCATCTTCTGATTATATAAATTTAAGTATTAATGATAATGAAATTTCAAATTTGACATTTTATATTTACAATTCACTTGGTGAACTATTGCATTCAGAATCGCTGAAACAAAATCAACATATTATCTATATTGGTAATTTAAACAATGGAATTTATATGATTGAGATCAAAACAAAAGGATTGTCGGAAAAACAAAAATTAATAGTGAAAAGATAATATTGACTGCATATAACAAGCGGTCATACTCCATAGGGGGTTTAGTTGTATATCAGGCGTTTCAGCTCGCATCAAGTTTTGTAACGTTTGATACGAAAGCAACTCCAAAATCCCCTACGGCGTATACCGCTGTCCGTTTAGCAGTAATTTAACGAAACATTATACAACCAATGAACAGACTTGACAGACTGACAAGCATACTCATACAACTTCAATCTAAACGACTGACAACTGCCCGTGAAATAGCAGAACGCTTTGAAGTTACAATCAGGACAATTTACAGGGATGTTAAAACATTAAGACTTGCAGGTGTTCCAATTGGCGAAGAAGAAGGAAAGGGTTATTTTTTAGTTGAAGGTTATCGGTTACCACCTGTAATGTTCACAATGGAAGAAGCAAGAGCTTTGATAACAACAAGTAAAATTTTAAACTACCATACCGAAGATTCTCTTAAACAAAATTATGAATCTGCACTTTTAAAAATAAAAGCAGTTTTATCACTCGAAGACAAAGACAAATTGGAATTTTTAAATTCAAGAATAGGATTTCAAAAACCTTGGGCACCGACAAGTTTGTATTTAGACACAATCCAGCATTCAATTACAGAAAACGAAAAACTGAAAATTAAATATCAGTCAAGAGGAGAAGAACAACTAACAGAACGAACAATCCAACCTTATGCCGTTTATTTTAGCGGTGCTGTTTGGTCAACTATTGCCTTTTGTGAGTTACGACAAGAAATAAGAGAGTTTCGCCTAGACAGAATAAAAGAACTCAAATTACAACAAGCTCATTTTAAACCCGACAAGTCTTTCAGCATTGAGAGCTATTTAGAAGAACGTTCAAAAAGATTATTTTAAACCCCTGACAAAGGGCTGTCCTATGTGCCTTTTATCTTTGCTTCAAATTCAAACAAAAATGAACAAAAAAGCAATTTTATTAATCGTCATTGCTTCACTTTTATCAAATGTAAGCAAGGCACAAACACAAGAAAGAATGACAGCAAAACAAGTCACAATCAGAGACAATATGGTTGAAATCAATTATTTTCAACAAGGACAAGGCGACACAACACTTCTCTTTTTACACGGCTGGTGTATTGACGGAACCTATTGGAAAAAACAAGTAGAATATTTTTCTAAAAATTACAGTGTTTACGCAATTGACCTGCCGGGTTTTGGCAAATCCAAAGCTGAAAGAACCAACTGGACCATTGAAGAATATGCCAATGATATAACAGCATTTATAGACACAATGAACCTTAAAAATGTTGTAATCATTGGGCATTCTATGGCAGGTGAAATTATGTTACAAACAGCGTTAACCAACAATTCAAGAATAGTAGGCGTTACAGGTGTTGACAATTTCAAATTAATTGACGTTGCATTTACACCAGAACAAATGAAACAAATGACCGACTTTTTTCCAATGCTTGAAAAGGACTTTAAAAATTCAGCACCTGTATATGCAGATATGATGCTTTTTCACCCAACAACTTCAAAGGAAGTGAAAGACAGAGTAAAAACTGATTTTGCAAATAGCGATCCCATTATTGGCTATGGAACATTTATGAACCAAATGCAATACGCTTATAACGATGCACAAAGATTAGAACAGCTTAATTACAAGTTGTATTTAATAAATAATGACGGTTTTCCAACAAACGAAAGTGGACTGAAAACCCATTGTAAAACTGGTTTTCAAGTGGAAACTATCTCTGCATCCGGACATTATCCAATGATAGAAAAACCCACGGAATTTAATTTAGTATTAGAAAAAGTACTGACAGGAATGAAATAAACTGCTGCTAAGAAATATAGATCATTTGGCAGATGATGCAAATTTTGAAAGTGATTACATTTAATAAAATTGTAACGGTTTGAAACAATGGAGCTTTGAAGTTCCAAAATCCCATATTATCAGCGTTTTAAGCCCAATAGTTAGAAATAACATAAAAAAGCAATCAGTAGTTGATATTTAAAAATTAGTAAATCTTTAGATTATAAAGGAGAAAAACTCAAAAAACTATTTGAGACGAATTTATTTGATCTGATCCAATAAATTCGTTAAATTTATATATGATCTGAGGTTATTTTAAAATTTATTTGCCAATAAAAGGACATTGGTATAATATTATGAAACGAAAACCACTAAATAAATGAAAAAGACAATTTCATCAGGGGAAATTCCGGTTTCGGGAAGAATTTGTGATAGTTGTGGTGCAGAGTTGACGCAAAATGCAAAATTTTGTGCCAATTGCGGGAAAGCAGTCTCGCAAAAACTTCCGGAAGAAAAGAAAACGAAAATACCGGCAAAGAGAAAACGCGCCGGATTAAAGGTTTTTATCACCTTTCTTGTCTTAATTATGATTTCAGGGGCAGTATACTATTTTTATTTCTATAACAAGGGAATAACAAAGACCCTGCTCACAAGCTTTGAACTACTTCCCAATGACACTACTGAGCTGGTATTCAATTACAAGGATGAACTTGAAATTCATATTCCTCCCGGGCAAATAAAAGAGAAAGACAGCCTGCATCTTTACGCAATGGAAAATATTGATAAGCCTGAGTTTACAGAAGGCCTTTTAAGAGCCTATGATTTTGATTTTGACATTACAAAGTCTTTTTCAGAAGATGTAGCCGTAACTTTCTCCTACGCAACTTATGAAAATTCCAATGTTATAGGAAACGGCATGGGCGTGCATGTCATGTATTACAATGAAGAAACTGAATCCTGGGAAAATACAGATGCCATTATCGATAAAAAGGAAAATAAAATTACGGTATCGCGTTCGCATTTTTCCTGCCTCGGTCTGGTTTCGTACTCCACAGCACCGCATCCCATGATGCAGGCCATGGCAATGATCGATCCGTCAACACTCAATTATGTACCCGATTTTAGTAAGGCCCAAAGCATTATGAACAGCTTCAATCAGCAGAAAGAACCTGGTGCGAATGCCGTAGGTGAAGGGCTGGATTTATTTACCAAAGCTTTTGATATTACTGCTTTAGCCGGCGATATCCATGAGAAAATCATGAAGTATGAGACTTTCTCGAAATTTAATAATCTGGCCGGACAGCTTGGAATAATGCGGTCGGCTGTTTCTTTGGGGGTACAGTTGGGTAAGGCAGAGTATCTGGATGCCATTTTAAATGTAACCAAAACAGCGGTTAAAATTAAGCTGGGTGTCATGGGATGGCAGTTTCTGGCTATTTACAATGTGGCAGAATTTCTGTACGATCTTCATCAGGAGCAATTGCAGGCTGAAGGTGAAGAGTTTGAAATGCAGGAAAACCTAAGTGATTATTATCACTACAATGCCACAGAAAACCCCTATGCCCGGTCTATTGAAGAATGGGCAAAATATATCGAAGATAATATTGATAAACTAATAGATTTTGAATGGCAGCTAAACCAGGAAATTAATAAATATCTTAATGCTTATTTTGAAACGGGTGTAGATGTTCCCTTGGATGTAAAGGATAAAATCCTCAAACACGAAAGCCTGCGGATAAAAGGTGTTATCAAGGAAGCTTTTGAACTCTATATAAAAAACATGAAAGAAAGGCAGGAAAGAGAGATGAGAGAGAATCTGAAGGAAATTAAAAGACAGATGAACAGCATCATCGTCATTCAGGTGAATGTTTACGGAGAAAAAGAAGGCAGCAAAGCAGTAAGAAATCTACCGGTTAATATTATTGTAAAGAAAGACCAGGAATTATGGTCGGGAATAACCGACAGGGCAGGGCAGTTAAATTTTAAGTGCACAAAGCTGGGATACCTGGCTTATGGATGCCCTGAAACAGTGGAGGTAGTATATGAGGGTACAACCTATTCCGGGCAAATCAGCATCGATAATTCAAATATGGCCATTGTGAGGATATATCTGAATGTGGAATCTGATACAGAAACTGATGAGGATGAGCAGGTTTTACACGAGAAAAATTCTTATTCATCGGTCACAATCAATGGACAAACCTGGATGGCTGAAAACCTCAATGTCGGACATTTTAAAAATGGAGATCCTGTTCCTTTGGTCACTTCAGCTAAAAAATGGATGGAAGCCGGGCGTAAACGTAAACCTGCCCGCTGCTTTTATGATAATGATCCTGCTAACGGTGAGAAGTATGGCAGTTTGTATAACTGGTATACCATTACTGATCCCAGGGGACTGGCGCCAGGAGATTGGAGGATCCCTTCTCAGGAAGATATGTTTAAACTGCAGGATTTTGTTGCCGGTGGCACCGATGGAGGGGTTAAACTGAAAAGCACCGGTACCTGGGAGTATTATAGTGAGCAGATGGCCGGTATTGATGAGTATGGTTTTAATGCCTTGCCCGGAGGGATGAGAGGCAATGATGGCATATTCTATAATGTGGGCCGCTCGGCATGGTTTTGGACAACTACCCAAAAGGATACTTATGTTTCCTGGGCTTTCCCCTTAAGATACGATCATGGGTTATTTCAAAGAAATCCTTTTAATAATATGGCCGGATTTTCAGTCCGCTGCGTCAAATAAAGAACAAAAATATAGACAAGGAGTCTCTTCCTATCTATTATTTTTTATTGTAAAAATGCAAAATTTGATAACGAATCTTTTACTAAACCGGTGAAGAGCAAAACAGCATCATATTGAGGAAAATAATGCCTGCTGGATTGGATTTGTAACCGATGGGCCTTGTTGGAGAGATCAATAAAATTTTTCCAGCCTTACAATGCTCGCATACGGATATACTGCATCTGTCCAGATACTACAAATATTTTTCCCCCTCACCCAAAAATTCCCCAAATTTTTTGTATCTTCTTGTTTCAAATGTATTTCACAATGAAGAAGATTTTTACAACTATCCTGATTTTAGGAAGTGCTTTGATATTGCAGGCACAGCAGGATACAGCTGTTGCAAACAGGATTTTCAGGGAAGGGGAGCAGTATTATGACAGGAATCTGTTTGACAGTGCTTATTACAGTTTTGTTAAAGCATCAGAAATATTTGAATCAGCTAAATCCTGGGAAGATCATTATATGTCACTGGCAAAAGCTGCCCGTACTTTGAGGCGTATGCAAAAACCGGATGAAGCCATTAAATTAAATGAAGAAATACTTAAGCAATCGAAAAAGAAACTGGGAAAAGGAAATGTTGCTGAAGGTGAAGCCTGGTATGAGTTGGCAATTATTGAACTGGATAAGAAAAATCCACGTAAAGCATTGGATTATTTAAATAAAGCGCTTGATATCGGGCTTGAAAAACGGGGAAAATATACCGATAATGTTGCCTGGTGTTACAATTCCATAGGATTGGCTTACATAGATATGGCAGAATATAATAAGGCACTTGAAAATCTGAATATTGCTTTGGAAATAAGGCAGAATTTATATAAACAGCATAAATCAATTATCGCAAACTACATAAACATTGCCCGTATTTATTATGTACAAAAAGACTACCAGACTACGCTTGAGCATTACCGAAATATATTTACCCTCTCGAAGGAGTGGTTTGGTGAAGAACATGTGCAAACTGTGGATGCACTTGACCTGCTGGGGCTGATATATGGGAAGCTTTACCAGCATGATTCAGCTATTTACTACTATAAATGGGCATTACAAATTAAAACCAGACTCTTTCCTCCAACACATGATTATTTAATTAATGGTAATTATGATATTGCTAAAAGCTTCTTTAATTTGTATGAATATGACAGTGCCGTATACTACTTTCGAAAAGCAGAAGAAATATCTGAAAAAGCCTATGGCAGTGATTCATACAAAATGAAGTGGATCTATGATTATATGGGTCTTTCTTACCTCTATACCAACCAGTACGATAAAGCCCAATACTACCTCGAGCAGGAACTGGAAATTACTAAAAATGTAAAAGGGAAAAAAAGTGACGAAATTACGGATGTATATATAAGTTTAGGACGGCTTTACAGAAATAAAAAGGAATATGAAAAGGCTGTTGAATACTTCAATATGGCTATTGACATAAGCACTGAAGTGGAAGGTCCGAATGCATATAATGCCGGGGAAGCATGTTATGACCTGGGAGGTACATATTTAAACCAGCAGAAATACAGGGAAGCCATAAAGTATTTTAAACGTTTTATAGACATCAAGTCTAATACGTATGGGAAAAAATCTTTGAGCATTGCTTATGGTAACGATGCCATTGGGGATGTATACTATAATATGATGATCTATGATACAGCACTTATTTATTATCAGGCTGCTTACGAAATATTTAAATACAATATGGGTGCAGTTCACCGGGAGGTTGCGGATGTATTAAGGGAACTGGCAAATACATACCAAATGTTAGACCAGAACGATGTAGCAACAGAATATTACCACGAGGTATTAAGACAACGTGAACAGGTATTACCTGCAAATCATCGATACACTATCAGCTCTTACAAAGAGCTCGCCGGATCATACAACAAAGCAGGAATTTATGATGAAGCCATGAAGTATTATGATCTTTACCTAAAAAAATATATTCAAACATATGATACCATTGATGCCGAGGTTGCAGATATATTAGAAACAGAAGCCATAATCAGATATTCCCAACAAAAATCGGATTCAGCATTTGACCTGTGTTTGGAAGTACTGAAAATTCGTGAAAATATTTATAATGAAGTAAATGATGAGATCATAAGGGCATACCAGAACATAGGTATTGTAAAAGAAAATTTAGGAGAAAACTTAACAGCATGTTTTTATTACAATAAAGCACGCCTGCTTACGGAACAGCTGTATGGCATAGCAAATGAAAATTATATTGTTCTATGCCAATATGCAGGGGCTATGCTTTACCGGGAAGAATTGTGGGATACTGCTCGTTACTATTATGTTGCTAAAGCAAAAGCTCAAAAAGAACTGTATGGAGAATTCAGTAAAGATCTGGCTGATACCTATAGTTCCATAGCATGGACCTTTTACAATAAAGAAGATTATACTCAGGCATTGGAATTTTGGGGAAAGAAACTTTCAATTTACATTGCCAATTTTGGGGAAGAAAACGAAGATGTTGCTTTTCTGTATCATGATATAGGCCTTATGTATGAATTTTTGGGTGATAATGAAAAGGCATTTACAAACTATACTAAAAGTTTGTCATTAAAAACGACGATATATGGGGAAGGTCATTCCAACGTTGTTGAAGAATACAATAATCTTGGCAGGTTTCTGAAACTCACAAAAAAATATGATAAAGCGTTAGATTATTACAAAAAGCAACTGGAGTTGAGTATAATAAATTATGGGGAAAAAGCTCTTGAAACATCAGCAGTGTATGAATATATAGCAAATACCTACTTTAGTAAAGGAGATTATGATTCATGTATATTGTTTTATAAAACTGCCCTGGCGATAAGGCTGGACACGCTGGAACAACCGGATAATGAAGTAGCCGTTATTTACAACAATATTGGCCAGGCTTTTCGTTATGATTTGCAATATGATTCATCATTGTTTTACCTCAATTTGGACCTCAATTTGTCTATTAAATTGCATGGTGAAATGAGTGAAGATGTAGCCTTTACCCTCGAAAAGATGGGTTTTACCTATTATGATCAGGAGCTTTATGAAAAGGCTGTACCTTATTTTTTAAAATGTCTTGAAATAAGAAAGGAAGTACTTGGCGAGCAGCATAATTCTACCATATTAACATATAAACAAGTAGCTAAGACCTATTCCAATAACTTAAATTTTGAAGAAGCTGATAACTACTTTAATAAAGCATTGGAACTTCGTTTGCAGGTGGAAGGAGAGACAGGTGAAAATGTGGCTTACCATTATATCGATATGTCCAATTCATATCGAAAGAGAAAAGATTGTGATGCTTCTATTTTTTATCTAAAAAAAGCACTTGAACTTCAAAAGTCAATTTATGGGAGGTTGCATACAGAAGTATCCGATATTGTGGGGAAAATTGCTTATGAGTACTATTATCAGAAGTCATACGATACGGCATATATTTGGTTTCAGGAAGCCCTGAAAATGCAACGCTTATTGAATGGTGAGGTAAGCCTTGATGTGGCCTATCTTTACGGTGATCTTGCCAGTAACTTTTCTTCACAACAAATGTATGATTCATCGCTGTTCTATCACAACCAAACCCTTGCAATCAAATACCAGTTGCTGGATGCTGATGACCAGGGTCTGGCCCGCACGCTTACAGATATTGGGGACGACTATATTGATCTGCGTGAGTATAAAAAGGCTATTGAGTATTACAAAAAAGCACTGGATGTGAGAGTACTTAGATACGATGCAAACATCGATGGTATTGCAGAAGATTTGTGTATGCTGGGAGCTGCTTACCAGTCAGTTGGTAACAGCGATAGTGCATTGTTTTGCCTGCATGAGGCAAATCGTTTATATAACCAATCACGGTATGATAAAACGAGCGATATTGCTTATGTATATAATATGATAGGAAACGTGTATTATAAGAATATGGAGGCGGATAGTGCCCGGTATTATTACGAAAAGGCTATTGGCATGTATGGAGGTACTATTCCTGAAAAGGTTCAGCAATTATACAATGCCTATATGAACCTGGGTACTTTATATGCCAGGCAAAATAAGTATGATGAAGCACTTGCATGTTATAATATGCTGCCCAAACTTTATAGTAGTGAAGAAAAGGATTACAAGCGTGTATTGGCAGACAGCTATGAATTTATCGGGAACCTGAATAATAGGTTTGAACGCTATGATACGGCTATAGTTTACATGCTTAAGGCCTTACATATTCGTAATGAGATCTTTGATCCCGGGGATGATGATATGCTCGGATCGTACAACCAGTTGGGAAATTTATTTTATAATACGGAAAATTTTGACAGTGCTGTGTACTATTACAAAACAGCCCTTAAATATTATGAAGCGAGTCATTCTACTTTTACGGCCAACCTGGTTGTGTATAAGTCTAACCTTGCACATACCTATAACCGGCAGGGAAATTCAAGGGAAGCCCTTGTCCTGTACCAGGAGATTGTGGATATTCAAAAGGAAAAATTGATAAAAGACCATCCAGATTTGGCAGGCACATACGAGTCAATCGGGTATACGTATGAGTTGCTGATAAATTATCCAAAGGCTTTGGAATACTATACCATGGCCCTGGATATCTACCGGAAAAATTTTGGCGAGGAACATACTACAGTTGCCTCGGCGTATCAGAATATTTCAAGTTTCTACGAGACCACTGACAGGTATGGCCTATCACAGGAGTATGCTTTTAAAACCTTGACAATACGGCAAAAAGTGCTTCCCGAAGATCATTCTGATATCGGTTTAACATATAACATGATAGCAGTAAATTATGACCGTAAAGGCAGTTATGATACAGCCCGCTTTTACTTTGAGAAAGCCCTCGCGGTTTTTGAGATGCATCCGCAAGAGAATATCCGTAACATTTTTCTTGCCCTCAATAATATAGGACATACTTATAACAACCAGGCACAATATAATAAGGGGCTGGAGTATTTTAAAAGGGTAATTGAGATGGCATTACCATATTATGGCGCAAATCATGCTAAAATTGCCTCTTACTATTCAAAAATAGCAGCTTCCTATCATTATATGCTTAACTACGATTCAACTTTTTATTACTATTACAAAGCGCTTGAAGTAAATAAAGGATATTATGGTAAAGAAAATGCAACTATTGCGGATAATTACATGGATATTGCTGATGTATACGATTACCTGCAATTGTATGATACATCAGAGGTACTTTACCTACGGGCGTTAACTATACTTAAAAGTCAATACGGTGAGCTTCACGACAGGATTGCCGATGTATACAACAACCTGGGAGTTAATTATGCTAACCAGTATAATTTCACAAAGGCCAGGGAATATCATAATAAAGCCCTGAAAGTGAGAAGGGAACTATGGGGAGACCATCATCTGTCGTTATCATATTCATACTATAATATCGGGAATCTGTATAATTTAAGCACGGTTTATGATTCGGCGATATACTACATAAACAAGGCACTTAACCTGAGAATTGAGCTTCTTGGGGCCAACAGCCCGAAAGTTGGGGCGAGTTACCTTAAATTGGCTGCTGTATACCGGACACTCGAAAGATTTGATGAGGCATACAATTGCATTGATAAAGCACTAAATACTTATAAAATAGCGTACAATAAGCAATCAACCGAATTTGCCGAGCTATATGTAAATCTGGGTAAAATATTGATGGCACAGGGATTATACGATTCTGCAGGATACTATCTTGAACTTGCTTTGCGAATGGATGAAGCCATATACGGGAAGAAAAGTACGGCCCTTTGTTTCGATCTTACGAACTTATCCTATTTCAACATGCAAACAGGGGATTACCAGAAAGCGCTGGATTGTCAGCTTCAATCGGAAAAAATTAAGCTTGAATTGTATAACCCTTATCATCCTGTTCTCCTGCAGGAATATGGAATTTTGTCTTCAATTTATATTAACCTTTCTGATTATAATAATGCCCTGAAATATGCAGATCTTTATGACACATTGGTTAGACGATACTACGGTGACAAAACATTTAATACAGTTTACGCAAAAGGTTATTACGGAGATGTTGCTCAATATTCTGGTAACTACGATAAAGCAATCGAATATTACACAGGTGCCATTGATTTATGTAAGGAACTCTCAGGCAAACAAAATCAGGAACTGGGTAACTTTCTGGTGAAATTGGGTTTGACTTATATAAACCTGTCTAAGTTCGATAAGGGTATTGAATTATATGAAAAAGCATTGGATCTGAACAAACATTTTATGGGTGAAGAGCATAGCTCTACAGCTGCTCTATACATCAATATCGGAGGAGCCTATAAGGAACAGGGCCAGTTTGTTCAGGCAACGGAATATTATATGATGGCCTTATCTCTACTAAACAAGGTTTCAGGAGGCAAAAATCTTAATATTCCTATCATTTATACGGGATTAGGAGATATTGCCCTTTCCCAGGGTAATTATAAAGAAGCATTGGAATTTACGCAGAAAGCTATGGAGCTCTCACTTGAACGCTTTGGTGAAAAAAGTGAGTACACAGCTGATATTTACTTGTTAAAAGGCCTTATCTTTTATAAGGAAGGTAATTATGAAGAAGCTCTTGAAGCACATTTAAAGGCAAAAAGCATAAAATCATCCATACTGGGTGAAGATCATTTTCAACTGGCATCTATCTATAAATTTATTGGTGAGGATTACACTGCGCTTGACAGAATAGATGAGGCTGTTCAAAACTATCTGAAAGTGATTGATATATATCGATCCGCATTAGGTGAAAAACACGCATCTTTAGCTTCTGCTTACAATAATATGGGTGATTTATATATGCATAAGAAGGAGTACCCTGAAGCTTTGAAATATTACCATGCAGCCATCATGGCCAATATCCCTTCTTTCAGCAATAATGACGTATTTTCAACCCCGGAAATAACAGAATACTTTGACCATAGCACATTGTTGGAATCTTTACATTCTAAGGCCAGGATAGCGAACATTTTAGCTAATAATAATAAATCTGAATATTTGCAGTTGGTAGTAAATAATTATGATGGTTGTGATCAGTTGATTGACAGGATGCGGCAAAGCTTCGTTAAGAAAAGCGATAAAATATCTCTGGGAGACACTGCTTCAGTAATATATGACGAGGCTATAAACGCTTGCATGAAGTTATACACATTACAAAAAAAGAAGACCTTCCTGGAACAGGCTTTTTACTTCTCGGAGAAAAATAAGGGAGGAGTTCTTCTTGAAGCACTTGCAGGTGTAGAAGCACAAAAATTTGCTGGCATACCGGATACTTTGTTAAAGAAAGAATATCAACTTAGTGAGGATATTGCATTTTATCAAAAGGAGCTGGCTGCTTCACCAGACAGCATCAAGGAAGTAATGCACAGACAAAAACTTTTTGTATTAAACCAGGAATACAATTTATTAATAAAGAGCTTTGAGGCAGATTACCCGGAATATTTCAATTTAAAATATAGTTCAAAATCTGCGGGATTAAAGGATATACAAAGCTTACTGGACAAGAAAACAGCTTTACGAAGCTACTTCATAGGTGATAAAACTCTGACAATATTTACACTAACAAGGAAAAAACTGCTCGTAAATACAGTTGATATTGATGATGAGTTCTTTGATAAGATTGAAATAATGAGGGATGGAATACTATATGGATTTATGAAAAAGTATGCTACCAGTTACCAGGAAGTTGCCTATCCTCTTTATCAAAAGCTGTTTCCACAGGAATTACCCAAGAAAGTAGATCATATTGTTATTATTCCGGATGGAGCCTTGGGTATCATTCCTTTTGAAGCCTTGCTTACGGCAAGTTATGATGATACTACGGCTCATACAGCAGTTGTATTACCTGAAGATGAAAGAGGTGCTAAAGTAAGCGTTCAGGGTAGCCGTGAAACGGGTGATTATGCAAAATACCCCTTCCTGATTAAAAAATATACCATCAGCTATTCGTATTCTGCAAACTTGTTTTATAGAACTTTCCCCAAAGAGCAAGATGTCCCTGTTGAATTCACAAACCTGAATGACTGGATTGCACTGGCACCTGTTTTTGAAGATGACAGGACTGCCGGAGTAACGCAACAAACAAAAGCTTTGCTTACCAAAATGGAAAATTCCGGTATTGATACTACCCTTACAAGAGGCACCTTATTTAACGGTGATTATATAACTGCGCTTCCGGGAACAGAAGATGAAGTAAAGGCCATATTTGATGCCTTTGATGAAAGCCAACTCAGGGCCATGATAAAAACCCACCTGCAAGCCAATGAGGCATTTGTAAAATCTGGTGAATTAAGCAATTATAAGTATATACACATTGCAACACATGGTTTTGTAAACAGCGAAAACCCTGAATTGTCTGGTATCCTGCTGGCATATCAACCGGATATTAATGAGGATGGTATTTTACATTCGGGAGAAATATACAATTTAAGATTGAATAGTGACTTGGTGGTGCTCTCAGCCTGTGAGACAGGATTGGGAAAGATATCCAAAGGAGAGGGGATTATTGGTTTAAGCCGGGCTCTGCTTTATGCAGGTACCAAAAATATCATTGTATCATTATGGAAAGTTGCAGATAAATCCACTTCTGAGCTTATGATAGACTTTTATAAACATCATATTCAGTATACATACAGTGATAAGGATATTTCCCGGTCACTTCGCTATGCCAAGCTAAAGATGATACAGGAAGGAGAATTTGCACATCCATATTACTGGTCACCGTTTATCCTGATAGGAAAATAAAGTGAATAATACTTTAGAAATAGCTTGAACCATCCCAGCAATGAGTGCATAGTTTTTCTTTTGGTAAACCAATTGCTGCAACCAGGTCGTCGAGTTTCTGGAATGTTAAAGTTGTAAGATCCAGGTTTTTTCTTATTTGTTCTACCATGGCCTGGTATTTACCGTTGTTGGTATCTGAATACTCTCTCATATCTACGTTTTCCTTTCCTTCCAGTTGTTTCACTGCTTTGTGGGTAGCCAGATCCAGGTTAGATCGTGAACGGCTGAAATTTAAAAATTCGCACGGAAAGGTAAGAGGCGGGCAGGCTATACGCATATGTACTTCTTTAATGCCAGCTGCATGCAGATCGCGTACATTATCCTTTAACTGTGTACCCCGTACTATGGAATCGTCTAAAAATACTCCCCGGCTACCCTCAATGATTGACTCATTTGGTAAAAGCTTCATTTTAGCCACTAAATCACGCATTTCCTGGCTTTGAGGCATAAAGCTCCGGGGCCAGGTCGGGGTGTATTTTGAGTAAGGTCTTTTAAGCGGAATACCCTTTTCATTGCTATATCCCATAGCATGACCAACCCCCGAATCAGGTATTCCGGCTGCAAAATCTGCTTCGATGGTATCATTTTTGGCCAAGGCTGCACCGCATCGATATCGGCATCCGTCTACATTTATTCCTTCGTAGAAGGAAGGTGGATAGCCATAATACACCCAAAGGAATGCGCATATTTGCATTTTATCATTGGGTTTTCTTAGTTGTTCGTATCCTTCAGCAGTAATATGAACAATTTCTCCAGGGCCGAGATAATATTCTGTTTTAAAATCTAAATTTGGAAAGGCACAGGTTTCAAATGTCGCGGCATAAGCTCCTTCTTTTTTACCCAGTATGATTGGAGTTCTTCCCGATTTATCACGGGCTGCTATAATTCCTTTTTCTGTAAGAATAAGCATGGAACAGGTTCCTTTAACCCGTTTATAAACATTTTCAATTCCTTCTGTAAAATTTTTCCCTTCGGCTATAAGCATGGCTACCAGTTCAGTGGGGTTGACAGAACCCTGGCTAGTTTCGGAGAATGTTCGGTGTTGTTTCATATAACGTTCTTCCAGTTCATCAATATTCACAATTTTGCTTACTGTTACTAAGGCAAATTTTCCCAGATGAGAGGTTACCACCATAGGTTGCGCATCCGTATCGCTGATTACACCAATACCACTCTGCCCTGAGAATGATTTGACATCGTTCTCAAATTTGTTTCGAAAGTATCCATCTTCAAGGCTATGGATAGCTCGTTGAAAACTTTTGTCAGGAGAAAAAAAGGCCATGCCGGCCCGTTTGGTACCAAGATGGGAATGATAATCTGTGCCATAAAATACATCAGACACACAGTCCCTTTTGGAGATACTGCCGAAAAATCCACTCATTGTAGCTTATTATTAAATTATCTTTAAAACATAATAAAAATATAATAAAATTAGGTTTGTACATGCCGGAGTTAATAAATGATGAAAGATTGTTAATAGTTTTTAGAAAAATGAGTGTTGGATTGGTAATTATGATTTTACTTAGCTATTAACTATCTTGAAAGACTAAGAGTAGAATAAATGACACACTGAACTAAATATAACCTGGAATAAGAAAGATTTTACCTTAATACTGTTTCGTAAACGATTTTTTTTAATGATCTAAAAGTGTTTCAACTGACCAAATAAATCAATTTATGTTTAATTAAAATTTTATTTCAATGAAAACGCCATTTTTTTTAACATTAGTAATTGTTATCGGATTATCCGTTAAGGGATACTCTCAGGTTTCATTTGGAGTCTCTCCGGGTATTGGATTAAACACGGCTTACATTGGCTACAAGGTTAATGATAATGTTGTGCCTTTCTTTGGCTTTCAATATTTGAACGCCAGTTTTAAATACGAGCAATCAGGCCGCGATTACGACTGGGAACTTAATCGTGTAGTTAATCAGGAATATTCAGAAAAACTTTCGGGTAGTTTATATATTCCGAATATCGGTTTAAAGTATTTTATAGCCCAGAAGAATCAAATGAAACCTTACATATCCGTAGTGCTATCAAAACCTTTCTTAAGTGCAAAAGCGGAAGATGATGGTGAAGAAATTGATGATGTTAAAGATGCGGTTAAAAAGTTAAAGATGATTGGCGGTGAGTTAGCTTTTGGTACTGAGTACTTTTTTGATGACAACTTCAGTATTGGTGGGGAATTTGGATTGAGATATTTTCATTTTAAATATGATGATTCATACGATCATGAATATTACAATCCTAATACCGGGGATTATGAGGAATCAGAAATAGAAGTAGAATACAGGTTCAATACGAGTCCAACTTTTACCAAGATTTCCTTAAACTATTATTTTTAGGCGTATTATTTTTTACCTGAAGATCCGATAGTTTAAATAGTTAACCGTGAAAAACCCTCATTTTTTCAGGTAGCACAATTTAAGCTAGATCTACCCATATTAATCCAGTTAAAAATTGTTACAA
>JAFGOZ010000278.1 GCA_016926235.1 Bacteroidales bacterium
AGGAGGCTCTGTAAAAATCGAAGAAAACATACGCCAGTAGTTTATCGTCCTGTTAGTAGGACTAAGTGTATTTCCGCGGGGAACATTAATGTTATCATTAAATGTGTATAAGATCACGTTATCGATCTTTAGCCATTCAGGAATTGGATTTCTCCAATCGTCAGTAGATCCTCCAAAAAAGGAAACCATGCGCAGACAATCAATGCCGAGATTAAGTGTATGTCTGAATAAAATATGTGAAATTTGGGTGACTAATTTGCCATCAAAATAGGCTTCCAGTATACCGTCATAATTTCCTTTTCCACTGGAATTAATCGTGTTTAATACCATTCGGTAGGTCAGATTGTGCCACTTGCCAGGTTTGGCATAACAAAGATCGCCACTCCCATATTCTATCACAACAGATGAAGGAGAGAAATAATTCACCGGATAATTCCTGGCCCCCCATGAAAAAGACTCACCGTATTGGGTAACCTTCGAATCAGGATAGTATAAATAGAAAACAATCTGACCTTCTTCCTTAAACATAATGCCAGCTGCAAAACCATCATAACCATCAGGTCGGTCAAAGTTGCCCTTAACCTCAACGGTTCCACCTTTTATTGAAGGCAGTTTCCCCCCCCATTGATATTTAAATCCAGGCATAAACATGATATCATAGGATAGATAGACTTCTTCCTGTTTATTGGAGATATTTGTCCACCAATTGGTTCCTCCTTCTTCGGGACCCAAGGAATTCTCAGGGTAATAAATTTGAAGAGTCTTTGTAGGATTATCTACATCAGATGTGCTTACTGAAATATCCAGAGTTGATTGCCTGTTTTCCCACGGAGGGGTTAGCCAGTCTGAATTCCATTCTCTAAAACTATAATCACCAACTGTATTATTTTCAAAATCGTGTTTAAATATCACGTTCAGGTCATGCAATCCGTTTTGACAGAAGCCGTTTGAGAAAATAAAAGAAAATACAATCAAGTATGTGAAGAACAGCCTTTTGGAAGAAGAATACATAGAGTCTTTATGAAAAATGTAATTATCGAAAACAACAACAAATTACCCAATTTACTATTATGCAATAATAAGTTATTTTTCTAAATACTTTACAAAAATTTTCAACACTCGTGATTCTTTTCTATAATATTGATAAATAATACGTTAGTTTTTTATCTGCCTTTTAACAGACTTTGTGCTCTTCTTCCTGAATATAATGCCTTGATCGGTAATTAATCAGTAAGACAAGTATTCGCTTTATGGATTAAATTTATCATAACATGTGAAAAAAATCGATTCTACAATATCGGTCAAATGTGGAGCCTATATAGTAAAACCAATTGTTTTCAATGTTTTGCATGTTGTTTTATTTTGCTTATAGAGATACAATAAAAGCACAATGCCCATCAAGTCAATTTGATGGGCATCATTATATTTTATTATGATTCAACCTTGAATTGAAGTTTTATCGGTTAATTAACAACTTCTCTTTCACTATCTTATCTGCAAATTGAAGCATTACAAAATAAAGTCCATTTGATATACCTGTAAGATCAATATTTTCCTGAATAATTGAGCCGGTTTTTTCCATATTTCTAATAAATACCAATTTTCCGGAAACATCCATTATTTTAATTTCCGGATGTGCAGCAGATAGCTGACTATTCAGTGTATTATCCTGCTCCAGCTCAGCAAAAAGTGTGAACTGACCGTTTGAAGGGTTTGGATACAGTTTTAGTATGGATTCCTGTTCAATATTTCCCGGGTTTTTTTGAATCTGCTGCCCAAACTCTATCGACCCGATATCCGGATTCCCGGCAACCGGAACACTTGACCCTTCCAAATCAAGTACAAGATTCAGGTTCGTGCCTGCGTTAATGGCAGGAGATTCGGGACTTAATGAAAAGTTCTGGCTAAAAATATCTACAAACATGGGATCTGAATTAAAAGAATTGAGGTCAATCCTGAGTTCTCTCTGCAATTCATCCAGGTTGTTAAATATCTTGTTTGCTATAGTTACAAACCCGCTTTGATCCGGATAAAAGATATTGTGATCAGATTCTATTTCTCCATTACCCAAGCTTAAAGCTTTCTGATCAGGTGAAGACATATAGAAAATATTGTTGAACAGTTTTAAAGAAGCGTAAGTCAATGCCAGAGACTGTTGGTTATTGTAAAAAACATTATTATAAACATTGGCATCCGACTGATAACTCATAACATTAATCGCAGTTTTGCATAACTTGAATATGTTATAATAAATGTCGTTGTTTTCTGCTGTAGAATATATTCCTTCATGGTCACTGGTAATTACATTGTATTTTGAAGTAAATGAGCTGACTCCAACTGCTTTTATTCCGTTTACATTTCCCACTAACTTGCAGTGTTCAATGACAATGTTTTCGATTGAACTGCCCAGAAAGTAAAAACAACTTGTGGCATCAGGTGCATCAAACTGAAGATTTTCAATTACTATATTATCCTTTTCAAATGCTGACAGGAGGTATGTAGTTGTTTTACTTGAAATGACAGGTAAATCTCCTTCGCCATAAGCTCCCAGCTTAACATTGCTGGCACCAAGAAATATTTTTTCTACGCTTAATGAGGTTCCCTTTTTCTGCAAATAGGTATAACCATTTTTCCAGGTTACATCCATCCATGAGTCGTAAGGATGATCTATTGAACCGTTGGCCAAAATGTCCTGGTTGTTAAGCGGATCTATATATACAACGGTAGATTGTCCGATGAGGTTTATATGTATTTTGGCTCTTGCATTTTTTGGTTGCGGGGCATTGTCTGTTACCTGAACTTCAAGCTCATAGGA
>JAFGOZ010000279.1 GCA_016926235.1 Bacteroidales bacterium
CATGAAGATGAAATTTTGACTCTCTTAGCGTTTACGCAGTGAATAATTTATGGACTAAACAATAAAAATATAAACAGATGAAAAAAGTACTACTTATGTTAATTGGGATAATAGTTGCAGCTTACAACATTAATGCCCAAAAATGGGTGGAGGTGGGAAAAGAACTGCCGGAACCGGATATTAATTTTATAGAATATGGAGCCTCAATGGCTATTGACGGAGATTATGCAGTAGTGGGTGCCCCGGGTTATTTTAACAACCAGGGATGTGCCTATGTATTGTACTATGATGGATGGGAATGGCGAGAGGTTGCCCGTTTAACCGCTTTAGACTGGACAACAGAAAAAAGGTTGGGTGAATCTGTAAGTATTTCAGGCGATGTAATTGCAGTAGGAGCGCCATATGACGATGTGAATGGAGACAGCAGCGGATCGGTATACGTATTTAAAAAGCCGGTAACAGGTTGGGTGAATGTTACTCAAGTTGCTAAATTAACTCCATCTTCTGGTAGTTCATATGATGAATTTGGCAAATCTGTCAGCATTTCCGGGGATGTAATTGTAAGCGGGGCGCCGAATAAAGGGTCTGCTTACGTTTTTGTTATGCCCGGAGGGGGATGGGCCAATATGACCCAAACGGCTATACTTGAATCTTCTGATGGAGTGGCATTGGATAACCTTGGTTGTGCAGTAGGTATTTCAGGGGATGTAATTGTAGTTGGAGCAAAAAACTTTACATCTATGACCCATCAGGGTGCAGCATATGTGTATGTAAAGCCCGGGGGAGGATGGGCCAACATGAATCAAACGGCAAAGCTTTTATCATCTGATATTGCGAATGCTGATGAGTTTGGCACTTCTGTGGCTATCTCCGGTGACACAATTGCAGTGGGGGCTCCGGGAGATGATTCGTATGGCGCAATATATGTTTTTGTTAAACCAGGCGGGGGTTGGGCGAATGCCACACAAAATGCAAAGCTTACCCATGATCATACCTTTCCAATAGGATATTCTGTTTGTATTTCAAATAGTGTTATTGGTACTGTGGATAATCATTACAGAGCAGATATATTTGAGAAACCCAGTGGTGGTTGGTCAGATATAACCCAAACAGCACGGGTATACACTACTTTACAACTGATTGGATCCGTTTGTATCTCTGATAATTTCTTATTCACCGGGTATTCAAAAAAACATATTTCAAGTGATTTATGTGGCGCTATATCAATTTATGAAAAACCGCTAGAGGGATGGGTGGATACTTCCCTGGCAGAAATTTATGGGCCGGTTTCAAATTGCCCGGATAATTCTTTTGGTATTTCGGTAGCCATGGATGGGGATTATGCTGTGATTGGTGAATATGGCTACAGACACTACAAGGGCAGGGCAACTGTTTTGCACTATGATGGGTCAGAATGGGAAAGAGTTGGAATTTTAACTGCTTCGGATGGTGAAACAGGTGATTATTTTGGCTTTTCAGTAGCCATTAAAAATAACACAGTAGTTGTTGGTTCATACAAAGATGGGGGTATTGGCTCGGCATATATTTTCGAGAAACCTCCTGCCGGGTGGAATTCATTTATGAATAATGAAATAGCAAAAATAACATCTTCTGATGGCGTTACGGATGATATGTTTGGCTATTCTGTTGATATTACGGATAGCGTAGTGGTGGTAAGTTCATACTGGGATGATGATAAGGGTGCTCAAAGCGGTTCGGCATATATATTTAAGGAACCGGTAACCGGCTGGGTAAGTGCCACGCAAACGGCCAAGTTAACTGCATCAGACGGGGCTGCAAATGACTGGTTTGGTCAATCAGTAAGTATTTTTAGGAATACGGTTGTAGCCGGTTCACGGATGGACGATGATAATGGCAATAACAGCGGATCGGCTTATGTGTTTGTGAAACCTTCCGGGGGATGGGTAAATATGACCCAGACAGCCAAGCTTACTGCTTCTGATGGCGCTGCTGCTGATTACTTTGGTACAGTAGTAGATATTTATGATAGTACAATTGTTATAGGGGCCAGCTGGGATGATGATATGGCAAGTAATAGCGGATCAGTATACGTTTTTGAAAAACCATCTGGGGGCTGGGCAAATGTGACCCAAACGGCCAAGCTTACGGCATCAGATGCCGGAGCAGATGATTACTTGGGATATTCAATCACGATCTCAGATACTGTAATTGTTGCTGGGGTTAGCAATGATGATGATTTGGGTACAGACGCCGGATCGATATATATTTTTAGAAAACCCGTGGGTAGCTGGGTAAACATGACAGAAACACAGAAGATTGTTGCTTCGGATGGTGCTGAAAATGACAGGTTTGGATATGGTGTATGTATATCAGGAGATTTTATTTTAGCAGGAGCTTATCAGGATGATGATGCGGATGATGATGGCGGTGCTGTATATATTATGAAACAATTTCAACCGATTGAGATTACATGGCATCCATCAAATTGGATAAATTATTGTCCCGGTGTGTCAGGTTTATCCCAGAATGTTTCGGGTAAAAATATTTCCGTATACCAATGGCAGGTCAGCACTGACGGGGGTAATAGTTTTGCTGATGTGGTAGAAAAATATCCGGGTTATGGACACTTCTTTACATTGCCTTTAACAACAGATATTGAGATAGATGGTAATTTGTACCGATGTATAGTTTCCAATCCTGGATATATTGACACAAGTAATGCTGCAATTATTATCCTTGATACAGTTCCCCCGGAAATTACTTGCCCATCAGATTTAACGATTACAGCTAATCCGGATGATTTTTATATAGTTGGAAATACAAGACTGGATGCTACAGCTGAGGATTATTGTGGTTTAGTAAGTTTGATAAATGATAAAAATGAGGATACTACTTTGGTTGGAGCTACATTTGGTGTTGGTGATCATACTATAACATGGACAGCAACAGATGAATTAGGGAATGTAACTACCTGCACAGTTAACCTGACTGTAAATGCATATACAAATATCGAAGGGTTAACTGCAAGTAAGGTCAGGGTATTCCCAAACCCGGTAAAGGATAAATTGACATTGCAGTTGGATGGTTTTGAGGATGTGATGCAAGTGGTCATTACTGATATTACGGGTTCTCAATTATTACTGATTGACAGGAATTTCGATAAACTTTCAGAGATTGATATGAGTCAGCTAAAATCCGGAATATACTTGCTTAAAATACAAACTCAAACAGGTATATATTGCAAAAGGGTAATAAAAGAGTAAATGTTAGGCCTTCGTAGTACTTTACCCCGGGTATAAAATTGTATCCGGGGTTTTTTATTGTTTCATTTCATGAGTATCTGCTAACAATTTCTTTGCCGGTTGAAAATAAAATTGCAAAAACCATTTTTATTTTATTTCTTTGTTTGCGTATTGGTCCCATTGTGGTTAAAAGGGAATGCCGTGCTTCACTGCTTAGCGAAAATTCGGCAACAGTTCCCGCTGCTGTGAGTTCCATTACTTTTCAGGCAAAAGCCACTGACCGCCAGCTGGCGGTTGGGAAGGAGCCTGAGAAGGGAATAAGTCAGAAGACCTGCCAGTGCAATTAGATTTTGTAGCTTTCGGTGAAAAGGCTTCAGGTCGTTGTCAAAAACAACCACCTACCTCCTTATCCGCTGCAAAATCCAAATCAACAAGGTGTTTAACTTAATTTTCAAAAAAATGAAAAACGAAAAGAGATCGTATCGATTTGGATTAGTCCTGCTACTCATTATAGTAGCCGCGGTGAGCAGAATGTTCCCTCATCCTGCTAACTTTACCCCTATTGGCGCCATAGCTTTATTTGGTGCTGCGTACTTAAAAAGAAGATGGCTGGCAGTAGCAATACCCCTGGTATCTATATTTTTAAGTGATGTTATTCTAAACAACACCCTTTATGCACAGTATAATAATGGGTTCACACTTTTCTATAATGGGTTTGCATTCACTTATGCTGCTATAGCATTGGTAACTTTAATGGGTTTTATTACTCTTCGTAAAATAAAGGTGGCTAATGTATTATTATCAGGTCTTGGAGCATCTGTAATTTTCTTCCTGGTATCGAATTTAGGTGCATGGGTAGCTTTCCCGACTTATCCTCACACAGGAGCAGGTCTTATGGCATGTTATGCCGCCGGAATACCTTTCTTCAAGTATACATTGCTCTCTAATTTAATGTATTCAGCTATTCTTTTCGGTGCATTCGAACTGGTGCAGAAATATGTACCTGTTCTGCAGCTCAAAGCTGAATAATACGTTCCGGAAGCATCATACTAACCATATTAAATTTAATAATATGCTAAGAAAACATATATATGTCTTTCTCGGGGTGTGTATTGCCCTTATGTCTTGCGAGAAAGAGGAAACAATGAAAGCTATAAATGTAAATTTTGAAGATCTGCAAGTACCTGCTATAGGATATTGGAACGGATCTGACAATTCAGGTGGATTTACCAGTGGAGGATTGACTTTTAATAACATCTTCACCGATTGGGGCGGAGGTATGACATCCTGGTTTGGATTCGCCTACTCGACAAAAGGGGATGTAACCACTGCGGGATATGGAAATCAATACAGTAGCTATGCAGGGAGCGGTTTCAATGGCTCTGCAAATTTTCTAGTAGCTGGTGTTGATTTCTATAACGGTACTTGTCCAACCATTACGTATGCCGATACGGTTAAGGGTTTTGATCCATACGTATTATGGGTTACAAATAGCGCTTATCCGGCTATTTCAATGAGGGACGGGGATCTCTTTGCCAAAAAATTTGGCGGGGAAACAGGACAGGATCCCGATTGGTTTAAATTGATGATCATAGGCATTGGATTGGACGGGCTGCCAAAAGATACCATTGATTTTTATCTGGCGGATTACAGAGGGGAAAGCGGTGATGATTATATTATAAAGGACTGGACCCAGGTTGATATAGGACGATTGGGCAGGGTAAAAGCCTTAAAATTTGATCTGTCGTCTTCCGATGTTGGGCTCTACGGCATGAATACCCCGGCATACTTCTGTATTGATCAGATTTCCTATTTAATAGATAATGATTAAAAATAAACCTAACAGGTTTACAAAACCTGTTAGGTTTGATTCTTTTATGAAATACTTCTGGATTTTCATACTGCTGAACACCTGGTTACTATCGCTGTTTGCACAGAGTAGTTTTCCCCCGGCAGCCGGGCAACCCGGATCAACTGCCATCTATAAAGATAGCAGCATTATTAAGATTTGGGCTGCCAAATGCATTTTCCAGCGCGGATTTATTAATATCTCGGATACAACAGTAACCTATAACGGCAGCAATAAACCGGGCATTGGATCTGACACTTCGACCTTTGGTAAAGCTGATGGCAATGTGCTCAGCCTGGGTGATGGGGGTTATGCCATTCTTACTTTTTCAAAACCTGTGACCAATGGCCCGGGACCTGATTTTGTAGTTTTCGAGAATGGTTTTGAGGATGCAGCAAACCCTGGTCACTATTTTTTGGAGTTGGCTTTTGTTGAAGTAAGCAGTAACGGGGAGCATTTCATTCGTTTTCCGTCGGTATCGTTAACACAGGTTGACAGCCAGATGCAGGCTTTTGGATATGTTGATCCTACAGAGATTTATAATCTGGCTGGGAAATATAAGATCAATTACGGGGTGCCGTTTGATTTGGAGGATATTAAAGACAGCATAGGAATTGACATGGAAAGTATCACGCATATAAAGATACAGGATGTAGTAGGTTGCCTTTTAGATGATTTTGCCAATGTTGATTCACGGGGAAATAAAATCAATGATCCCTGGCCAACGGCTTTTAACAACGGAGGATTCGACCTGGATGCAGTGGGTGTTATTAATTATAATGAGTCCACAGAAGTTGTTGAAGAGATGAAGGCAGAATTTTTCCCGGTATTGTTTCCAACCTATTTAAATAAGGGGGAAGAAATAACGATTGCACTTGGGGATGAGGAAACTTTTGTGAACGTTACGTTGTTGAACATAACCGGTATGGACAGGTATTCAAGGGATTATACAAACTGTCGAAAAATTCAATTGACTATACCATCCGAAGTTACATCGGGAGTAAACATTATGCGTATTACCACTCCTCAACATCAATGGACTTATAAGATACTTATCCTGGAGTAATGAAAATTTTCATCCATATTGGCATCCTTTGTTTTTGTTTTGGTTTAACAAGGGGACAAAGCCTGAATGATACTATTACACTTAGTGAAGTGGAAGTTAAGACATCTGCTCATATTGTGCCCCCGGGTATTGTAAATACAAGCATTGATACTATGTTTATCATCGAAAACCAGTTTAATTGCATAACGGAGATATTACATAATTACACCCCTGTTTTTGTAAAAAGCTATGGAAACGGAGGCCTGGCAACCGTTTCATTCAGGGGTACACATGCTTCGCATACCAAAGTTCAATGGAATGGTATGGATATTAACTCGCCCATGTTAGGCCAGGTAGATTTTTCAAATATTCCCGTATTCTTCTTTGATGATATGGAGTTATATCATGGCAATAGCTCTTTACTTAATGGAAGTGGCGGTCTTGGAGGCAGTATTGCCCTGGGTACGCACCCTGATTGGGATAATAAATTCGATATCAGCCTTATCAACCAGGCCGGAAGTTTTGGAACCTTTAATACGGGCATGAAAGTTGGGTTTGGGAACAATCGTATACAAATCAAATCACGAATATTTTACGGTAAATCCAACAACGATTTTACGTATTTCAACACCAGTATTCCAGGTGGTGGATGGGAGAAAAACAAGAATGCCGCATTCCAGTCTATCCATTTGATGCAGGAAGCATACTATCGTATCAATTCTTCACAGCAATTATCTTTGGCAGTTTGGTGTGGGGTGAACATAAGGGAAGTCCCTCCGTTAATGAATTATGGCGGAGTATACAGGAAGGAGGAATTAAATAATAAAGATATTAAAGCTACTGCAGGCTGGTCATTTCTGGATAAAACTGGTGCACAGTGGAGCATTCACTCCGGTTACAATTCTAATCAACTGACCTATTTTTTAGGCGATTCGGTGGATAACCTTATACGTACAGATAATTTTGATACGATAAGTAATTCCAGGTCAGATATGCAATCAATTCAAAATAACCTGGACTGGGAAAAGAACCTGGGAATTCTGGGTGAATGGCATGTAAGTGTTTATCACCAGTTTGAGCAGGCAAATACTCACGATGATGCCCCCCAGAGCAGGAATGGTTATGATGCACAAAGAAATAAACTGGGCATAATGGTAAATGTAGATAAAACATTTACTTCAGGATTTTCCGGTTTTTTAATTTTAAGACAGGAGTTGGTCGATGATTCTTTTCTACCACCTTCAGCCTTACTAGGATTACAGATTAGTGCAAATACTTCGTGGAATCCGATGATGAAAGTAAGTGTGGCAAGCAACAATAATATTCCTTCATTAAATGCATTGTATTGGGTGCCCTGGGGAAACGAAGATCTGAAAACGGAGGAGGGATATTCCGGAGATCTGGGCTTTGCTATATCAAAGCAATCGAAAAACCTACAGTTTCAATCCAGCATTAATCTTTTTGGTTCTTATATGTATGATTGGATTATGTGGGTACCCGGGAAGTCTGCGCAGAATGTACAGGAAGTCTTTGCACGGGGAGCGGAGGCAAGCTTAAGGACAAATATACATGTATTTGATGTGAATTTCACTTTCTCAGGCAATTACTCTTTTACAAGAACAACCAGTGAAAAAAGATCGGGGATAAATGATAACTCAGAGGGAAAGCAGCTTATATATATTCCCTTGCATAAGGTTGGAACGTATGCAAAATGTGACTACAGAAAGTTTTATATCAAACAAACCTTTAGTTTTACAGATAAGCGCTATAGTAGTCTGGATAACGACTTGCTAAATACAATGCCTGAATATTATTTACATGATATTGTAATTGGGAAAGAAATAGAGAAGGAGAGAATTGGCCTCGATTTCAATATCGGGGTCCAGAATATTTTCGACCAGGCCTATCAATCTGTACTTTACCGGGCAATGCCGGGACGACATTACAAACTTTCTCTTGTTGTAAATATTAAAAAATAGTATGATGAAATATTTGATCACTTTCATATTGCTTGTATTACTTATTTCTTGTGAGAAGGATGAATTTGAAACAAAAAAATTCAATCTGGTTACTTCAGGTGTATTCATTTGTAATGAAGGAAATTACATGTCTTCCAATGCATCCCTTTCTTACCTGGATGCAGAAAGTAATACCATCAACAATAACCTTTTTTTTAGTGCAAATGGTTATCCTCTGGGGGATGTAGCGCAGTCTATGGCCATCATTGATTCTGTTGGGTATGTGGTTATTAATAATTCGGGCAAAATATATGCGATTAACATTAATACGTTTAAATATCTGGGCGTAATTGAAGGATTGCAATCACCCCGGAATATTCTTGTTATAAACAAAAACAAGGCCTATGTCAGTAGTTTGTATAGTAAGGAAATTGCTATTATTGATCCGGAAAACCTGCAAATTACCGGATCGATAAATGCCGGAAAAACGACTGAACAAATGGTTTTATGGAATGGAAATGTTTTTGTTACAAATTGGTCTTATAATAAAACCATACAAAAGATTGATCCTGTAACGGATGAGATAATTGCAGAAGCAATGGTGGCAAAACAGCCAAATAGTCTGGTAGTGGATAAAAACAATAAGCTTTGGGTGCTTTGTGACGGGGGATATGAAGGTTCTTCCTACGGACAGGATACTGCTGCTCTTTGCCGTCTGGATGCAGAGAGTCTTGATCTTGAAAAAACCATTCGCTTCCCAAAACTATCGGATTCGCCGAGCCGCTTAACTATTAATAGTTCAGGTGACACGCTGTTTTTCATCAATGGGAACTGGGAGATGTCAAATGCTGAATATGAAGGTGTATATGTATTGCCTGTCATGGATGAATCTTTACTCCAGCGGCCTTTAATTGCTCAGAATGGAAGAAATTTTTATGGATTGGCCTATGATCCGGCAAAACAACTGCTATATGTATCAGATGTAATCGATTATATGCAACGAGGCTGGGTGTATCGATATAAAACTTCAGGTGAAAAAATTGATTCATTCCAGGCAGGCATAACACCCGGATATTTTTGCTTTAAAACCAAAATCGAGGGGGAGTAGGGGAATGTTTCAGTTAATAGATCCGGAGCGATTAAAAAAGTTAGCCGCCAATGAAAAGAAAAATCATTCCCGGCTGGCAACCAGATTGAAAAATAAAAAATCCAAAAAATTAGATGACCTGGTTCATTCATTGCACGAAAATGCGTTTAATAATATTGATTGTCTGGATTGTGCTAATTGTTGTAAAAGCCTGGGCCCGAGAATTACAAATATGGATATTGAGCGAATGGCCAGATCCCTGAAGATGAAAACATCTGAATTCGAGGAACAATTTACCCGTGTGGATGAGGATAATGATATTGTCTTTAAAAGCATGCCCTGTCCTATGCTTGACGAAGATAACTATTGCCGGGTTTATGAAAGCAGGCCCAAAGCATGCCGTGAATATCCACATACCGATCGAAAGAACTTTATTCAGATTTTAAGTGTTACATTAAAAAATACAAGCACGTGTCCGGTAGTTTACCAGATCATGGAAGAACTGAAGAAACGGGAAAGAGAGTTGTAAATATAAGCGTTGAAATAACGATCTGCTTAGTCAATAGAATATTGGATTATTGGAATAATGGATGAATGGAATAATGGGATTTTTTTGTAAATACATTTGGCTTGAATCATCCAAATATCCATCATTCCATTTATCCTGTTGTAATATTTTATCATTACTAAACGAGTAAATTATATTTCGTCCCTAACGGGACTTAGAAACATTTTCTAACACAATGTTTACCAATATGTCGTCC
>JAFGOZ010000280.1 GCA_016926235.1 Bacteroidales bacterium
ATATAATATTTTTTTGATAAGTATTTTCATTTGTATTAATTTTTAAATTTCTTAACCCATTTTTGTAAAGGTTAAAAATATTAAAAAGCATATCAAATCCTTGTTACAAATCGTTCAGAAAGCGTCTTTATAAAAGCATAATTGGGTAACTGCATCAGGGATCAACCTTCCAGCCATTGCTTAAAATCCTGTACTTTTTCACGGCTTACAATTAAATCATCCGAGTCGTTTGCATTAAGTTTTACACGCAAACGGCTATTGGAATAACTGATTATGTCTTTTATGGCTGTAGAGGAAATAATATATTTTCGGTTTATCCTGTAAAAGCGGGCCGGATCCAATAAACCTTCTAGTTGATCGAGGGAATAGCTTAAAGCGTAGTCTCTCCCCTCATGATTTTGCAGAAAAGTGTATTTCTCCATACTATAGAAACATTGTATATCATCAATAATGAATACCCTGATATGCTCCCCTACTTTAAGTACAAATTTGTTTTTATAATTCTTTGTGAGTGAATGCAATATGCTGTCAAATACCTGAACAGGTATATTCGTTGTAGAGTTGCTCCCCTTGAATTTATCAATCGCATTGCTAAGTTCATTGTAATCAATGGGTTTAAGAAGGTAATCAACACTGTTTACTTTGAACGCTTTAAGGGCATATTCATCATATGCAGTAGTGAAAATAACAGGTGTTTTTACAATGGTTTGTTCAAAAATCTCAAAGCTTAACCCATCGGCCAGCTGGATATCCATGAAAATCAGATCAGGTGACGGATGGGTATTTAACCATTTTACTGCTTGTTCAACCGATTGAATACCTCCCGTAATTTCTATGGACGGATCGTATTTGTTAATTAATCCGTTTAATCTTTTGGCTGCAGCATCCTCATCTTCAATAATTAAGCAATTCATATCTTTTACTGTTGTATGATTGGCAACTTTACTATAAATTCCTTTTCAGATTCAATTACTTCCAGGGCTGAATTGGAAAGATATTCATATCTTTTCCTTAGGTTTTCTAGTCCAATCGGTTCGTCTTTAGCGATAATTGTATTTTTCTTTTGAATATTGTTTTTCACTATTATTTTGTGTTCAGCAATATCTATATCAATCTTCAAAGGCTTATCGTTCGCAATAACATTGTGCTTAATGGCATTTTCAACGAGCATTTGCAACCCCAGGGGAACTATTTGAACAGTATTGTTAGCCGGTAGATTTGAATGGAACTGCAACGCTTCTCCAAACCTCATTTTTGAAAGGAATATATAATCATCTACAAATTTCATCTCATCATGTATTGATACCAGTTCTTTGTCGCTTTGTTCCAGCACATAGCGGTAAATATCGGATAGCTTCTTTATAAAATCAGGTGCCTGTTCAGATTTTTGTTCAACCACCCCGCTTAGGGTATTTAAACTGTTAAAAAGAAAATGCGGGTTTACCTGGTTTTTCAGGGCTTCATATTTTGCCAGGAGGTTTTCCCTTTTTAATTCTTCGTTTTTTTCTACGGATTTTATCCAGTTATTCGTAATATATGATGAGTAATAAAAATAAAATATGATCAGGTTTGCAACGATTGTCATAAAGGCTTTTGTTGTTACGTCATAAAAAACGTCCTTTCCGGTCATTCCCCATAAATAAACATCAATTACCCAAGGTATCATTACACTCATTGTTATGCCATAACCCATAAATAACAAAAAGGAAATGAGGTTTGTCCTTTTTGGGTTTTTTGTCCAGTCAAGTTTCCCGATTAATTGGCCAATTAACGAATTGCCCAGACCAAATGCAATTGCATATGCATAGCCTATTGAAGTTTGTGTAAAGTAATAGGAAACAGAAGAGATTATTTTTGGGCCTTTAAAAAAATAGCCAATTATCGGAGGAAGTATAAGAATAAACAAAATCCATAGTATGATTCTGGATTTTGGTTTTCTCTTTTCATCATTGTTTTTATTCATAATGCCGAAATTAATTGTTTTTTTTGATCCTTAAAAATATCTATATGTAATATGCCTTTGAAATGATTTTAAATTGCTTACTTCAATAATTGATTTAAAACCGTCTATACAATCTTCAAAACATTTCTTCTAAACATAAGAAGAGCTATGAAATTGAGTAAAGATCCTATACCGAGTAAAACAAAAACTCTTGATAAGAAAGTAATATCTGATATAGGAAGAAGTTCTATGAAAATATCAAATATCCCCTGTATGCCCCAATAATTAACAGAAGCAACAGCGATCTTTTGCAGGGTCTCGGGCATGACAAAAGTAGGGATCATACTACCTCCAATAGCGCTCATAACCAGTACAACTATGGTAGACAATCCTTGTACCTGCTGACGTGATTTTGCAAATGATGCAATTAAAATACCAAAACCGGAGCAGGCATAAGCAATTACAATGATCATAATTAAAAGTGAAGGGAGATGATGTATAATGTCCAGGCCAAAAACCAGCCAGGCATATAAAAACATAATGGTTAGTTGGATAATGGAAATGATATTTGTAAATACCAGTTTACCAAACAGGATATGATTAGGATGCATTGGCGAGCAAAGCAACTTTTTCAACATACCTTCCTCTTTTTCTTCCAGAAGGCTTCCTCCTATTCCTGCCACCGAAAATAAAAGCATCATTACGGCAGTTCCTGCTACTGATTGAACAAGACTCATTAATTGTCCTTCTTCGGAATTATTCATTTTACCGAAAATAAAAGCAAACAAGGTTATAAATATTATGGGCAATACAAAGGTTAACATCATCACCTGTCTGTTACCAAAAAATATTTTCAGGTCTTTTTTTATTAATTGTTTCATCTTTTTTGTTTTTAATTTCTCTTTTCTGAAACCTTGCGAGGGTTCGAACCCTCGTAGGGTTGAAAATTGGCTATTTTTTAGTCCCTGAGGGTTTTACCGGTTAAACTTAAAAAAATGGTTTCAAGGTTTATCTTTTGTATATCAATATGGCGCATATCAAGGCCATACTTGTTGCACATCAATATTATCTTAGATAAATCACCCTGAACATTCATGGAATAAAAATGTATTTTATCTTCAAAACGCTGAAGGTCTTTCCATTCTTTTTCTACTCGAATGAAGTTTTCATCTGTAAGACTTGAATAAGAGATAACAACGGATTCTTTCATCGATCCGGAAGACTTTAATTCATCCAATGTTCCTTCTGCAATAATTTCTCCATTGTCAATAATTCCTATACGGTCGCACAAACGTTCAGCTTCTTCCATATAATGAGTTGTATAAATGATTGTCATTCCTTCCTTATGCAGCTTTTCCACCACTTCGAAAATCAGGTTCCGGCTCTGGGGATCTATACCAACGGTGGGTTCATCCATAAATAGTATCTTGGGCCTGTGAAGCAAGGCTGATGCGATATTAACCCTGCGCTTCATGCCGCCTGAATAAGTTTTTACTTTATCATACTTCCGGTCTGTCAATCCAAGCAAGTCCATGGTTTCATCAATATATTCTGTCAACTGCTGTTTAGGGACCTTATACATATTTCCCCAAAATAACAGGTTATCATAAGCAGAGAGCTCATTATAAAGTGCTATTTCCTGAGTTACAACACCAATATTCTTTTTACAATCCAAGGGATTTTTCTTAAGGTCATATCCGACGATATTCACTTCCCCTGTATCTGGTTTAACTAATGTACTCATAATGGAAATCGTAGTTGTTTTACCGGCACCGTTCGGACCCAACAGTCCATAACATTCACCTTGTGGTATGTTGAATGAGATTCCCTTCAGGGCATCAACGGTGTCGAATGACTTATTAAGGTTTGAAACATCTATCATTTTGATATTATTTAATTTTTAGGGTATTTTTTATTTCGATAATCCATGGAAGAATTCCCCGTTCTCTTCGCTCGAACCTTATTCTTCCATGGATTATTTTGAAATGATCTTTTCTATTCATCTTTTACTAACCTGAAGCTAATACCAGCTCCTCTGTTTCCCTGGGGAATTCTATCACGATAAGCTGACCGGCATTCATTTGTTTGCTGAAACCAACCTCCACCACGAGCTACTCTAAATTCACCGGTTTCCGGTCCTTTTGGGTTTATTGTATCATTAATAATGTATTGACCGTACCAATCGCTGCACCATTCCAGCATATTGCCATGCATGTCGAACAGGCCATATGGATTGGGGTCAAAACTACCTGCCGGGATGGGCTTCTTCCTATTTGTGCCCGTTTCACAATTTGCATAGGGTTCTTTACCATTAAAATTTGCCTGATCGGTTGAAAGGCAATCACCTGTGTAAAAAGCAGTAGTTGTGCCTGCACGGGCAGCAAATTCCCATTCAGCTTCTGTAGGTAATCGGCATCCCATCCATTCTGCAAATTCTTTAGCATCTGTCCATGTTACCTGTGATACAGGGTTTTTATCGTTTCCGTAGGGGCCATACCACATCTTTCTTCTACCTGTTGATTGGCAAAATAAATTGTACTGCTCGCAAGTAATTGTATACTTACTCATTTTAAATGCACTTACTGTTACTTCGTGTTGAACTTCATCGTCTTTTCTTCCCACTTCTGATTCAGGGCTTCCCATTATAAATGTGCCTCCGGGAATATCCACAAATTCAATATTCAGATCATTGAGGGAAGTATTTTTAGTGTCGCTGGTATTTTCGTTTTTAGCCTCTTTTTGTTTTTGGTATTCAAAAAATGATTTTGTAACCTGAATTTCAGGAAAATCATTATATATTTTCTGTAGTTTTTTCAGGTTTGTAGCATCAAGTGTTATCATTAATTCACAAATCTTGTTTAGTAATTCTATTTGTTCAGTGTTTAATTGGTTGTTGTTCTCAAATGTACCCTCTAATATGGGAGAATATTCAAAAATTGTATATTCGCTTCCCAATAATGCTGCCAGATCATGACCAATTTTCCCTAATATGGATGCAAATCCGGAATATCTTCCAGGAATTGCGTAATAATCAGGATCTATTTCATTTTTTTGCAATTGCAACCATGCCTCATTACTAAAGTCAAATTTCTCCCTGCTGAAATCCACCATATTCATTCCCGGATCAACAAGCATCCATCTGTTCTCTTTATTATTCCATACTTCACAGATGGTATGGCTTACATGAAAATCAGGCATGATATATGTTGCATGTCCGCAACGAACCCTGGCAGGAATGCCACGATATTTAAGTACAGAAGCCAATAGAATAGCATATTCCCGGCAACCCAGTATTAATCGGTTTTCGGGTATTCTGTCGGGCACAATACCTGAAGAGTCGTAAGATAGAAGCCCCTCTAAAATCGACTTAACGGTTGGATAGTTTACCATTTCATTCCATCTCTCTTCAGGGATTTGTTCACTATATTTTTGTAATTCGGCAAAGGGATGAATAAACTGTGATTTGATTAATTTGCATAATTCAGGTAAGGAATCAGGCAGGTTTGCATACATATATACATATTCGCCCGGATCTGTAAATTCACTATACTGAAGATAATAGTCCGGCAACTTGTTGTCAGTTAGTTCATTCACTGTCAACTTAGTTTTTTGTTGGGCGAAACACCCTGCTATTGTCAGTATGAAAACTAAAATTGTTAATACTGAATTTTTCATGATTGTAAGTTTTATTGTTAATAATCCTGTTTTCTTTATTTAGAAGGTTTGAACCTTTACCCTATTGTTTTTATCTTTTGTCCTGAACAGGCCAAAATATTTATAGGGTTTGCCATTCAATACATTCAAGGTATTCTTTATTGAAAAAAGTATGCTAAGGAATAAAAAGCCAATGATTGCCCTGGGATTATGAGCGTTGTACAAAGCCCAGCATCCCAGCAAACACATAAAAAGGGTGGTTGATTGAAAAGCTATAACAGCACGAAAGTGACCTGTCATTTCTTTAATATCATCCTTTTTCCTGTTCCAGATAATAACAGAGGGAAAGAAAAGCGGGAGCATTCCGCTCAGATGTATCAGGGCCAGCCATTCTCTTTCAGAATCCTCGTCTGCGCCTTTGCTTTCATTAGGTTCAATTTCAGAAAGTATGCTAAAATCGACTTCGAGCGCTTTGGCAATCATCCGCAGCTCATTGGTCCGCGGATCTTTTTCGCCATCTTCAATACGCTGGATAGTCCTTGAACTAAGCCCAGTGAGTTCTGCTAACTCATCCCGGGCCATATCTTTAAGAATTCGTAATTCTCTTATTAATTTTCCTGTTTTCATGGTTTTTAGTTTTTGTTGATTTATTATTTTCAGACAAAGATTAACCATTTCCAGGCTTAATCATATTTTAAGCTGACGAGTTGTTGAATTTTACAGATGAACTGAGAATAAAAAGGAGTGAAAGCTGATTAGGAATAATATACTCACCTCATTTACAGATAAAAAATATAAGGAATGGAATTTATATTATATATTTACTTTTCAAACTGATATAATATCGTTTAGCTTCTTTATAAAGCGTTTAAAATGAATAACTGATGAATCCAATACTCAGTATAATTTAAATTCAAATTATTATGACCCGACGAACTATTATCCTATTCAAATTTTTTTTTATTATATACCTGTTTTTATTTCCCTGGTATTTTGGTTATGCACAAAATCCGGAAAAGATATTTGCTGCTTCTTGTACTTTTGAAGATGTGCAGGCAGCAGTTGCCCTCGCCCAGGATGGGGATACGGTAATGATCCCTGCTGGTAATTGTATGTGGACTGAGGCTCTTATTATTGATCCTATGCCTTCTATATTTATACTTGGCGCAGGTATCGATCAGACAGTCATTATTGATTCAACAGGAACCGGATGGATGCAGGCACCATTTTGGATTAATGGTATAGAAAACAAACCTTTCAGGATTTCCAATATCACTTTTGAAGGAAGAAGTTCGGAATATGGGGCAATTTGTATTAGAGGTGCCTGTAAGAATTTTCGTGTTGACAGTTGCGAATTTGATGATCTTGTTGGTCGTGGGATCATGGTTGCCGGTTATTCATTTGGGGTCATCGATCATTGTATTTTCAGGGAATGCAGGCAAGGTGCTAGTCCTGGTTGTGATGGCGAGGATTCCTGGAACAGGCCTTTAACATTAGGTTCACAATATGCAGTATATATTGAGGATTGTTATTTTGATTATAGAACAAAACAGGATGGTGCGATTGATGCATACGATGGAGCGCGTTATGTTTTCAGGCACAATCAGGTTCATAATACGGGAATTGGGCATCATGGAACTTGCGGTGGAACCAGGTCTACCTTTAGCTATGAAATTTACGAAAATACCATTGAATCAGACGAAACCCTTTTCAGGGCGGTATTTCTCAGAGGTGGTACCGGTGTAGTTTTCAATAATACATTCACAAACTATTATGTTGGAATAAGTACAACTAACTACAGGACATGCCATAACGAAGGAATTGATTGTCCGAATTATGGACGCTGCGATGGCACCAACCCATTGGATGGAAATACGCCGGGTATGATGGGATATCCATGTTTTGATCAGGTTGGCCGGTCAACTTTCCAGGGCCTTGAACCTTTATTTGCCTGGAACAATACCCTGGATGACGAAAATGCAGGTATCACCGTTACAAGCGGATGGCCAGAATGTAGCGATCCTTCTCCTTTTGACCATATACAGGAAAACAGGGATTTTTATAATGATTCTATACGTCCGGGTTACAAACCTTACATTTATCCGCATCCTTTAGTACAGCAATGGCCCTCGGCCGATAAAACCGACCTTATCAGTCCGGAAATCCCACAGGATCTTACAGCGGAAGCTATTTCGGAGAATCAAATAAAACTGGAATGGGACACTGTAACGGATGATGGAGGGTCTGGTTTAGGCGGGTATTATATTTGGGAAAATGGCCAAAGAATAACCAGTAACAGTGATCCTGCCTGTACTACATATTTTTTATATGGTCTTTCTCCAGGTCAGAATTACACTTTCAATGTATCGGCATTCGATTTGGCGGGAAACGAATCAGATACTTCTTCTTCAGCAACTATTGCAACTCCAAACGGAACAGACTTCAACCTTCTGCCAGATTATGGTATAAATGTATTCTTTAATCCTTTACATTCTGAATTGACCATTGAATCCGATAATAATATAGATGCGGATTTTGAACTTTACAACCTTTGTGGTATTAAAGTAATCCGGCAAAGAATTCATTCTGCGAGGCAGGTAATTGACTTATCCCGGTTACCATCGGGTATGTATTTGTACAAGATTTCAAATAGGAATCAATATGGGAAATACCAGGTTTTAATGGTAAATAAAATAGTGAATTAATGAGTAGGACGAGATATCTTACTGAATCAGATTACACTTAATTCTACTTTGACAAATTAAATATTTCATATTACGATTTTCAGCTTTTTGACCCCGCACCATAAAGGGAGAAGCTGAAAATCAAACATTTTCCTTTAGGGAATAAGGGCAAAAACTGGTTGATTTTCCAATGCGTCAAAGTAGAATTAATAAACATCTATCTAATATACAATGAAACTACTGTAGGTTGGACCGATAATCTGAGTTTTACATTGAAATGTAAAGAGGAAGATCTTGTTAAATTTGCATTTATCCATATTTGCATTGCATTACTCTCTCTCAATCATCATAAAAGGTAGTTTGGTAATGTTTTCATAAGCCTGGCCTGCTTCCATCATATCATCGTCCCAATCCCAGTAAAACCAGTATATTGTTATCTCATGCTTATTTACTTTTGCTATTTTTTTTAGTAAGTGAAGAAAGTCCAATAAACATTTTGAAGTACTGGTATTAAAATATTCCAATTTTAAACTTACCTCAATTTTTTGAGATGGTTTGTTTAAATTATCTTTCATCCAATTAAAAATATTCGTATAATATTCGATCGGATTTTCCGGATATGATTTACCTGAAAGTTCTATAATACCTTTCTCAGCATCAAGGAATACATAAGGAGTATTTGTAGTGGCCTTTAATTCTAATCGACTCATCTTTTAGTAGTTTTTCTTGTATTCTATTTTCTTGTTTACTAGATTTCTGGATATTTCGTTACAATTACTAATCATTTTAATACTACTTATTTTCATTCGCTCCATCCTGTTTAACTCCTACTTTGTCAACTATTGAATGATCACTTTTGCCGTTGTAAGGTTATTCATTGCACTCGTATGACTTACGACATAAACGCCAGGACTTAAGGAAATACGTGTAAAAGGTTCAGCTACTGTTTGGGTGAGTAATTTTATGCCGGAAAGATCATATACTGTTACCAATGCCCTGGAACCTGAATTTTGCAAAATAACAAGGGCATCTTCGGAACCTAAAATACGAACTGACTCTTCTGGCCTACTATACGATTCGAGAATTTTTGTTTGGGTTGTAGTGTCGGCAAAAGGCATTGGATAAAATATCCATTGACGGTGACTGGCAGCAGGGCTGGTGCCATAATCCCACAAACCAACTTTTGTATTTGCTATGGCATTTGCCCCCTCCAGGTCGAGTGATTTTCCAGAGCCGGTTGAAAGAATCTTGTAACAATCATCCCCTACGCTTTCTACAATAAAAAATTGCCCGGAGTCCCTATCTGTTGAGGTTGTTGCATAATAGCTTCCATTATCAGTGAGTGATAATCCTGCATAATTTGACAAAATATATCCTTCACCGGATGCGGTGAGTTTCCATAATTGACTTAAATCGCCGGGATTGTAATTATTAATTATTATGGAGCTGCTGCTCGATTGCATCACCAGGCTGGCAGTGCGACTGAGAATTAGATAAGGCAGATTGGTTTCCAGCCCGTTACCTGTAGCTGACCCAACTCCAATGGGAATGATAAGTGTTGTAATACTATAAGCAGGAAGAGAAATCTTTAGGGTGGGATCTTCCAGCAGAAAATCAGTAATTGCAGTATTGTTTTCCGTATCGGAGGTTCGATTTGCAGCAATAGTAGTTCCTGAAATATCAAAGAGGGAAAGATCTATCTGATGGCATGCTTTTATTGCATCATTATTTAAAGCAACTATGATAAGCGTGTCTTTACCGGGACTTAAGGCTGCCAGCATCCGGTCATTCGGAGCATAAAGAAACCGGGATCCTGCCCTTATATACTGGCTGAATTGTTGACGGACATAATAGTTTTTTACACGACTATAAGTTTGTGCATTAAAGTCACCAGTTACAAAACACCACTGATCGTTTCCTTCCTCTACATACTGCCAGTCAATCCATGCTTCAGGCCGTATATAGCGGATGTCATCCATTAGTTTTTTTGCCATTCCAAGGTTACCGCTAATGCCTGTACCTCCGGCTCCTGTCTCACTCATCCATAATGTCTTATTATAATAAGTTGACAGCGCCCGGAGATTGGCTCTTGCCTGGTTTGTAGCTGAATAGGTATGCGTATTCCACTGCCCGATCAGGTCAAGCACTGAATTGTCTGTTATATAAGCATTAAAACTAGTGAGGGACTGAGCTGTATTGGTTTCATCTGAAGCAGAAATTATAGTATTCAATCCAGACCCTTCAAGAATGGGTGCCAGCACTTTTAGAAATGCTATCTGGCTTGAAGTATTAAAGTGACATCCCTCCTGCTCTCCATTTGCTCCCCAATAGTTAGTAAGTGGTTCATTAAAAGGTTCAAGTGTTTTGAATTCAATGCCAAAAGAATCTTTATAAAACTTGCAAACATCTACCAGGTAGTGTGCAAATTCATCATAATATTCGGGTTTGAGATTATCCTGGGAAGCATCTGCATTTCCGGCACAGCAGCCGCTATAAGTCATATAGTAAGGTGGTGAATTGCTGAATGCCTCAAAAATGGCATCAGGTCTCTTTTCTTTTATTTTCAGCATTATTTTTCGCTGAGCTGAGTCACGGCTCCAATTATATTCGGCATTTAATGAATCTTTAAACCCTTCCATTTCAGCCCGCAGCCCCTTGCCATCGGCCATGTGGTGTAAGGTACAGTTACGGTTCAGGGGATCATCCCCGCCGCCAATGTTATAACGGAAAATGTTGAAATTCAAACCATCCGGGCTAACCAGCCAGTCCACAATTTCATCTGTCTTTTCGTCACTCCATTTGCCGCACATATTGGCCCACCAGCAAAGAGAAACACCCCATCCCTCAAATGAATTTGTATATACAGCATTTGGGTTAATGAGGTATTTTGAAGTGTCTGCAGGCAATTCACCAGCATGTTCAGATATATACCAATAATGTTTGCTGTCTGTGCCACTTTTATCGGAATAAATATTCGAACCTGAAGTGATATAATCGGTTCCGAGGTATTTGCTGTTATATTTGCATTTTAACTTTACAAATGAGCCGGAAACCTTTTCAATAGCATATTTTGATGCGTCAGTGGTGGAATCGGTTATAAAATAAGTATTCCAGCTCCCGCTAAGAGCCATGTACTTTGACTGGCCTGCTGGCTTCACCCAAAAGTACCCTGCACCGTCAGGAACAAACTGCACCAATTGTCCATCGCTGCCTGTTGCTTCCTTGATGATTGCACGTCCGTCGGTATTTTCACAAACAACATTACCGCTGGAATGTATGAGATAGTAGAGTGTATTTGCATCTGGTTCCAATATTTGTGAGAAACAGGCAGATGGGACAAATGCAAAGAATAGCAATAGTATTAATAGAGAGATTGTGGATTGTTTCAATGATGTTCCCGTTAATGAATTAATACAATTTTATATGTAGGTATATTAGTTTTTTTCTTCCTTAATAATTTTCGTAGTATAGTCTCCCTTTGATGTTTTAACTTTCAAAACATATATGCCTTGTGGTATGCCAGAAAGATCAATAATCGCTTCGTTTTTTGTTTCATACTTTCTTAAAAGTGTTTTTCCCTCTACAGATAATATCAATACTTCCTTAATCTGTTCCCCTATAAACTCTATATTTAAGGAGCTTTTAACCGGATTAGGAAATGTAAGCATTTGATTTTCTGAAAGCGCATTGTGAACATCCGTATAAGTAAATTTTGAGGTATAGGGTAAAGAACATCCGGAAGTATCCTTTTTGCCGCCCGCACTATCAGCTATATATACATTTGTCCATTTTGGACGCTCAGGCAGGCTATTCCCATTGACCATTTCCTTCCATTCTGAGTCTGTAAGCCGGTTAAATTCACTGGTAATTTTTTCGTAGTATGACATCACAGGCCCGACAAATGCTGTATATTTAAATGAATGAGAAGGGCTTGGTATAAGGAAAACCCCCATGTTTACATTTCCAACACCTACATGCAGTACATTACCAACTGTATTACCAAATTCATCCGTAGGTTGTGTATGCACATCCGCTACCACAAAATCGGGTTCCATACCCTGTTCATATTTACCATAAAACAGATCAAAGAACCATCCAAGGTAAGGAGGTGCCCCACAACCAGATTCTGTATTAACAATAAGCATTTTATGCAATTTTTCTATTTCTGTCGCTGTAAATAGTGTATTTTGTATTTCCTTTTCTGCTACTTGTGCCAGAAATTCCATATGTGTAGTCAGATTGTCAAAATAACCGATAATATTTGACAGATTATAATCACCTGTTTCCAAATCAGAAAAGAAAGAGTGGGCATTACCTGCAAAATTACCTATTTGCCTGTAAAATGAAGGGTAAGGCTCTATATAGGAATGAGGGTAGGAACATATAATCCCGCCAGTATAAGATTGTTTGGCATATAATAAGTTATCATGTCGTAACTGGGTCCAGGAGGCTAATTGGGTATTCAGTTTTTCCATTCTCCAGGCACTTGTTTTCATGAACAGGGGTAATGACGTATTATCATCAGATGGAGAGAGTGTTCTTATTGAGTTTAACCATATATTGTACAGCGAATTTTCCCAAAAGCCATCATCATATTTATCAACCAGGTATCGTAATGATGCTAGTTGCGAGTTGTAATGAAATGAATCAAGTTCTTCTTTTAGCAAAGGTAAGGGATCATTATTTCCCAAAACAAACATTGCATCAAGTGGATCAGGCATGGGACGCCAGATTTTCATATCGTTGTAAATAATCCGGTCATAAACTACGTTAGAGAATATATACGAATCAATAATAAACCTCTGCCCCATTAATCTATACGAAACAGGCAGTTTATCAGGTTCTGCACTGAAAGGATCCATCATAATTACACTTGACAGAATTTTCTGGGAAAACATATCATTAGCGGTAATCTCTGCTTTAAAATTACTATAAACAGCGCTATCCAATAATTCATCAGCATCTTCAACAGATAATTCAGCCAGTAAGGAGTCCAGTTCAAGCGGGGTAAGATTATCACTCTCTCCTACCATATATGTAATTATCTTCTCATTTGTGGCCAGGAGATCTTTTACATCTGCTATATTTCTTAGTTCATTGAGCAAAACGGTTCCATAACTCATCCTTTTAATGTCGGATTCGGGGTAAATGTCAGCAGGAGGCGAGGTTAATAAAAAATCGATCCTGCCATACCACATCATGGTTTTGAAATACTCTTCCAAAATATCCTCATAATGTCCTCTAACCTTAAACTGGCTATAATCAATACTTCTTAAACGATCTGTAAATAAAGGCATTACCGTGTAATTTTCAGCCTGAATAGCATCTAGAATATCACTGACTGTTACTGATGACGCCACATTAGGTGTAATGGTAGTGTCATGTATCAATGATTTTGCAACAGTGACATATACATCCACATCGAGCAGTGCTTTATAAAATAATGTATCGGTTATAGCAGCGTATTTATTATATAATTGATAGTAGGCGTCATACATTGCATCCGTAATTTCGATCAGGTTTGGTTCCATAACTGATTTTTCAATGTCAATTAGTATTTGATCATACGAACGGTGCAATGCATGTAATATGGCATCAGTACTTAAAAAAACAGGCAGATCTTTATGGAAAATATCTGCATACGCTTCACCAAAACTTATTATATTTAAACGCTCGGATACCATAAAATGGTTTTTCTCCAGCAATTCAATTTCATCGGTCGTAAGCTCATACTTTAGCAGAACCGAATCAAGATAATAGATATCTGAAATGCCGTTAGTCCTTTCAATTTCACTATAATAGCTCTGTTGCAGAGGATATAGGGAGGTTAATCCCGGTGTAGTTAAATTCTTATTGCTTTCCAGAAAAGTACTATATGCTTCAAGAGAAAAATTGGATTGGGGATGCACTGTTAAAATGGAAACTGCAATAAGTGAGACCAGAAGTAATAGTTTATTTTTCATAACGCTGTGTTTTATATTGTTGGATAAAATTACTAAATATATGGCACAAAATACAATATCAGCAACTAATTATTAATTGTTAAACTGACAATAAAAAACACAGTAGTAACATTAACTGGCTTAAAATTATAGATAATAAGTGAATGATATAACATATTCCCGAAGTTATGTAACAGTTGCCACCATAAAGAAGCCTACCTTTATAAACAGATTAAACGAATAAACGGGACCTCTCCGGATATTATTTACTGCTACTCTTATAAAGCATTGGAATTTTTATCGAGGTTTTCTGAAGAGTAATACATACAAACCTGAAAAGTTGTTTGTAGTTCATCTAACCGGTCTATGTAAAGGAAAAAATATGATTATTATGTAGAAGGTTGTAATTGGTTCATTGATGTATTTTAGGACATGAAATCAACAAAACAATCAAGATACTGGAATAAATTAAAAGGGAAACTTGAAGGTGAGTATCCCCAGCTAAAAAATGAAGATATATCGTTTTCAAAAGGTGAAGAAACAAACAAATTTAAAACTATCGCTAATACGCTTCGAAAGACAAAACAAGAATTGTGGGATATAATCATAACCCTGTTTCACAATTAAATCCTTATATAGAACTCACATTTACTAATAAAAAGAAAGGACACTAAAATGAACTATTTATATATTATAATACCTGGGATATTCCTGTTTTTAATTGGAATAAGAATTGTACGACCAACTCAAAGGGGTCTAATTGAAAGATTGGGGAAATATAAGCATTTTGCCCACCCTGGATTTCATTGGATCATCCCTGTCATTGACCGGATATATATGGTAAATGTAACTGAACAAATGGTTGATGCTGAGCCTCAGGAAATAATTACGAATGATAACCTTAATGCAAGAGTGGATGCACAAGTTTATTTCAGGGTTAAGTCCGATGAAGCAAGTGTGAAAGGGGCAATTTATAATGTAAATAATTACACATGGCAGATTGTTAATCTCGCACGCACTACTCTTCGTAATATTATTGGGACCCTTACCTTAAAATCGGCCAATAGTGAACGTGGAAAAATTAATGCCGACCTGTATAAGACACTTCATGAGGAAACACAAAGCTGGGGTATTGAAATTGTACGTACTGAACTTAAAGAAATTGACCCGCCGAAAGACGTGCAGGAAACCATGAATAAGGTAGTAAAAGCAGAAAATGAAAAAATAGCTGCCGTAGATTCTGCCACTGCCGCTGAAACTGTTGCCGATGGTGTAAAACGTGCAAAGATTAAAGAGGCTGAAGGCTTTAAACAATCGAAGATATTGCATGCCGAAGGTGAAGCAGAAGCCATTAAACTGGTAAATGAAGCAGCAGATAAGTATTTTGTAGGCAATGCACAACTATTACGCAAACTGGAGGCGCTTGAAGCATCTCTAGAAAAAAATGCAAAAATAGTGGTGCCCACAGGGACTGAATTGGTTAACATTATTGGGGAAATGGCGGGGATTATGCCATTGCACAGAAAACCAAAAGAAGAATAAATACATGGAAGCTTTAAAACCTAAAATTGTTATTATTGGCGCAGGTAATGTAGGCAGCACCTTTGCCTTTTCACTAATGATAAGTGGTTTAGCCAGGGAGATCTTATTAGTAGATAAAAATGAATTATTGGCAAAGGGCGAGTGTATGGACTTAAATCATGGCTTAAGTTTAGCCCACCCTACAAAAATTTATGCTGCAGGTGTTGAGAGCTGTATCGATGCTGATATCGTAGTTATTACAGCTGGTGCAAACCGAAAACCAGGGCAAAGCAGATTAGACTTAATGCAAAACAATGTGTCCATTTTTAAAGATATTATCCCTACTATCTCTAAATATGCACAAAATGCTATTTTATTGGTAGTAACAAACCCGGTTGATATTCTTACCTATGTCACGTTGAAAATATCGGGTTTGCCCCCGGCCAGGGTTTTAGGATCAGGAACGGTTTTGGATACAGCAAGATTAAAGTTTATAATAAGCGATTATTGTCAGGTAGATACCGGAAATATTCATGCCTATATTATTGGCGAACATGGTGACACTGAACTTCCTGTATGGAGCAATTCAACTATCGGAGGCATGGATATTGAAACCTATTGCTCTGTTTATGCAGGGCTTGGCGATGCCAAAAAAACATTGTCAGAAATATTTGACAGTGTTAGAAATGCTGCTCACAAGATCATAGAGGCAAAAGGTGCCACTAACTATTCTATTGCATTGGCTTTAGTTAAAATTACCCGCTCTATTGTTAGAAACGAAAATTCTATTCTGCCTGTCTCCACGCTAATTGATGATTATTATGGAATGAAAGATGTATGCATTAGTATGCCATCTATAATAAACAGAAATGGAGTTGAGCAGTACCTTAAACTCATACTTTCAGATAAGGAACAGGAGTTATTTAAACATTCGGCTATTACATTAAAAAATATCCTGAAAACCATAAAGCTCTGATTGCATAATGATAACAAAGGCTAGTAAAAGAAATATTATTCCAAACCTGTCAAAATAATCAATTTTCAAATATTTTAATAAGGAGGATGAGCATTGAGTAATATTAAAATATTAGTAGTGGTAATGGCTAATAGTTACAATGGCGTCCATATTAATACAATAGTGTTGGAGCAGGAACCTCCGATAGATCAAAATAATCCTGATCAATCAATGACACTCAAAAATAAAAAATTATAGACTTTGCAAAAAAATGAATTCCAATCGCTTCCCAATGCCTATTATGCGCTTCAATCTTTCTTTGATATACTCACTTTAGAAATACATTTTTAATTTCCATTGGACTTATATGATAATATCAAAACCCATTAATAATGTGGTAATTATATGAATTATTATAAGAATTGTATAACAGATTTTAGTGCTAGAGGAGTTACTTTTATATATTATAGAATGCTAATCTCTAAAATAAATCCTAAAAAATGATTATGACTGGATACTGGAACGAGAAGAAGGAAAAACTCAAATATAGATTTCCAACCATTACAGATGATGACTTGATATTTTATGACGGGAAGGAAAGTGAAATGTTGGAAATACTGGGATATAAGCTCGGGAAAACAAAAGATGAACTGATCCGGATTCTTATTGAGCTCTAAATTGTGCTCATGTATTCAATCGGTGTTATTCTTTGGTGAGATCAAAAATTTACAATACTATGTAATATGAAATAATACAACCACTATATCATAAAACAACCTGCCCTGCACAGGTTTTTATCGCAGGGGCGAAACTGAAAAGCCATACGAGTAGGAATTACCTAATACTTAAGAAAATGAAAAAGTTATCAATAACCTGCTTGCTTGCCTTTTTCTTTGTGTCCTTCAGTTTTGCACAGGATTACAACACAGGGATTGGCTTTAGGGCAGGATTTTTCAATGGCCTGACGGTCAAACATTTTATTAGTCAAAAATCAGCCTTGGAAGGACTTATAGCCAGCAGATGGAGAGGGCTTGAGGTAACCGGTCTTTATGAAATACATAACCAGGCATTTCATGCAGATAGATTGAACTGGTATATCGGTTTTGGAGGCCATGTTGGTTTCTGGGACGGCGATCATGCAGATTGGGGTGATAAAGGTACCAAATATACTGTTGTTGGTGTTGATGGAATACTGGGTATAGAATATAACTTTAGGGAAGTACCTATAAATTTAGGCCTCGATTGGAAGCCGGAATTTAATATTATCGGCTATTCAGGATTTTGGGGCGATGGAGGGGCTCTTTCGATACGCTACATTTTTTAAAACTTATAAAATTGTCTAAAAAGTACTTCAACCGCAAAGTTCATAAAGATAAATGTATTGATATATAAACCTTTGTGTCCTCTGCGAAAAATCTCTGCGACCTTTGCGGTTAATTTCTCCCGACTTTTTAGACATTCTAAAAGAATATCTGGCCTAACACCTGCTCTTTTCAGGCAACTCAGGAGCATAATACCTAAGGATATTCACATTTGTGCGAACAGATTACTTACTTAATTAACAATGTAACATAATGAAAAAAAATAATTTAAATCCAGCCAGGAAAGAGTTTATGAATAGTATTGTTTTGAAAAAACTCATATTTATTATTGCTATGGCATTTTTTACCCTGGGGGTTTTTGCTAAACCTCCCTTGGCATCAAAACAACAAATAGGGATGTTTAAAAACTCAAAAACCTGTGTTGTTCTTGATGATGGGGGTATTTATTACAATGTATGCATAAAAGATGCCGTTCAAAAATATTGGAAATCTACTGATTTTGAATTTATCGACCAGAAGGAGTTTGAAAAGCGTCGTTTTGACTCAAAGTATTCTTTTATCGTACTCATGAAAAATGTTTTCGATAAGGATCCCGGGGGCGTGAGCTATGATTACCTAAGCCTTGTACTGGGCGATGCAACAAATGATATGACCAACATGCCCGAATTATGCTGTATCCCGATTTCATATTCCAACGATGATAATTCTGATTATGGATATGCCATACCGGCTATTATTAAATTTATGGAGAAACATGTAAAGAATCTTGAAACAAAACGTTTTCGCATTTCACTCCAAAAATTTAAATATTACAATGGTTCAACAGGTTTTAAAGACAAAGTATTACTGTTAAAGAAGAGTATTGTGGCATCAGATGCTGATACACCTGAGAAAATTAAAACAGTTTACCCTTATTATGTTAAGCTGCTTACAACTTCAGAAATCGAAACTGAATTGTCCTCCGATCCCACAAATGCCATTTTTATTTTTCACGTTGGCCCTGCCAAGGATACGGGTGCCGGAAAGTGCTTTAACATGATTTTTGATATTGATGGTAAACTATACTATTATAATTCCCGCAAAGTAACAAATGACAATGGAGATAGTTTTAACCTGAATGATTTTAGTAAGCTCAGAAAAATAAAGTTCTAAATTGGATAAATGAAAAGCTTAACAGCTAAGATGGTTATAGAATGAAACAACCATAAGGTAAAGAGATGGAATCATAGACAAATGGTTTTGAAATATGAAAAAACACATGAAGTACAACAATAACAAAAAAAAGTAAAGCTATGAAAATTCTAATTTATGGATTTCTTGTATTCTCTGGCTGGGCTGTATTATCAACCTATATCTATGTTTGTAAGATAAAAGGATTCTGCAATGAAACCCCAACATTCCAAATTAATGCTGAGAAAGATAATGACTATATCGCCGGCGACACAATAAGCGAGCCGTTAATGCAGGAACAGGCAGTAATCCCTGAAACCCTGGTAATATATTTTGCATTTGATAAATCTGATTTCAATCCTGATGCAAAGTCAGATAAATATTTTAACGAAGTCAACACTTATCTGAATCAAAACATGCAAGCCAGGCTTAGTATCACAGGCCATGCCGATGCGATCGGATCCGATGAGTATAACCAGGCGCTAGGATATAGGCGGGCTCAACGTATGCAACAATATTTTGAAAGCAAGGGTATGCTGGCTAATAAAGTCATTATAGAATCCAAGGGTGAAAAAGAACCTGCAGATGACAATAATACAGAGGCTGGAAGGGCAAATAACAGGAGAACAGTAATAACAATTAAAAAATAAAATCATGAGCACTTTATTAATTCTTTTAGCACTGACAAAAAGTGGAGCAACTATTGAAATACTTGCTTTATTATTGGTTTCAGTAATAATTGGTTATAGCACCGCCTGGCTTTATTGTAAGTCTATCTATATAAAGAAGATAAAAGCTGTTGAATACGAACTTGAAGTATTAAAAACTAATATCGCCAATCTAAATACAGACAATGGCAACTTGTATAAAACCCTCAACGAGAAAGACAATGAAATAAAATACCTCATTAAAGATGTTAATACTCTTAAAACGAAATATGGCGAAGGTTTTCCTGAAAAAGACCAAATAAAATTAAAAAATAAAAGAGCGGGACAAAAAAAATATGAAAATGACAAAGCCATTGCTCTTATTGAAAAACGAAAACAATTATTGGAATACAAAAGTTTCGAAAATGCCAAAGCGGAAGATAAGGATGACCTGAAAATGATCAGCGGCATTGGCCCGTTTATTGAGGAAAGATTGCATGAGTTAGATATTTATACTTATAGACAGATCAGTAACTTTACCCAAAGAGATATTGATCTTATTAATGATGCTATTGATTACTTTATGGGCAGGATTGAAAGGGACAAATGGGTTGAACAAGCCAGGGAACTTGTATTTAGTGAAGATAGGAGGATGGCGATGTTGGATAAAATAAGGGTAAAAAAGGCTGGTATTTACTTCGATAGAATAGGAAGAGCCAAAAGGGAAGAAGCGGATGATTTGACGACCATTAGCGGTATTGGCGGATGGATTAAAGAAAAGCTTCACGCACTTGATATTCATACATTTCGACAGATCAGCAATTTTACAGAAGAAGATGTTGATACAGTTACAGAAGCAATTGAATACTTTCCTGGCAGGATTGAAAGGGACGAATGGATACTTCAGGCCCGGGAACTTGTCCAAATCGCAGGCAAGAAATCTGAACTCCTTAAACGCATTGCAGAAAGGAAGGGGAATATTTATTACGATAGGCTAGGTATTGCCCACAAACACCATGCTAACAATCTGACCCTGATTAAAGGCATTAGCTTATGGATTGAAGAAAGGCTCAATATCCTGGATCTATATACTTTTGAACAAATCAGTAAGCTTACATCTGAAGATGTGAAAATCATTTCGGAGATATTGGAAATTTCTCAGGACCGTATCAATAGGGATAAATGGGTTAATCAGGCTAAAGGCCTTGCTAAGAAAGAATCAACTCAATTAATATATTAACCATGATTAATTTAAAACAACAGTCAATTAAAATAGCTGTTATCGCATTTACCTTATTGGCCGCTTATGCTTGTAACAGTGAACAAAGCAAAAAGGTGGAAGATAAAGACACTTCCATAATTAAAATGCCAATTTCTGAAGAATCAATCATAAAAGAGGAGGATAAAAGTGATCTAAAAGAATTACGTTTATGTGAAAATCTGGTAATAGAAGTTTTAACCACTTCCCCACGCTATAAAGAGTTAACAAAAGGACTTGCTGAAGCGGTAATTGCAAATGGGGGTCTGTCATTTGGTATCAGCTTAGAAGGAAGTCCTAATCCCGAGAGGGATTGGGCACGAAGCTTTTCAAAAACCTATGACTTTACGATTTACGAAAATTATGAAAACAGGCAAGTAAATATTGCACGCTTTTCATTCAACCCGGATAATAAGCAGCTTTATGAATATGATGCGGTTCAAGACCAATTAAAACCGATAGTATTTGACGGGGATTTACTGATAACATTTGATTCACTATGCAAATGAAACAGATGGGATGAAAAAAGTAATTTTAATACCAGGCACTAGTTCAACTGCATAAATATTAATAAGTCATATAATTAAAAACAATCAAAAACAGACTGCCATGAACCCTGCAAAAAAATTTGAGTTTCCACCCCTGCCTTATGCATACAATGCACTGGAACCCTTCATTGATAAACTCACAGTAGAAATTCACTATGGTAAACATCATAAAGCCTATTATGACAATTTCATAGCTGCAATTGAAGGTACATATATAAAATCTCCTGATATAATAGAAATTTTCAGGAGCATAAGCAAATACTCTATGGCTGTCAGAAATTCCGGTGGTGGCTATTTCAATCACACATTTTATTGGGAAAGCATGCAAGCTCAGGGAGGCAACTTGCCTGAGAGTAAATTATCAGATGCTATTTCTTCATCATTTGGTTCTTTCGATGAGTTTAGAAAACAATTTTCGGAGGCTGGAAAAACCAGGTTTGGCAGTGGCTGGGCATGGTTGTGTCTTGATGATAGTGGCAAACTATTTATTTGCTCTACTCCCAATCAGGATAATCCACTGATGGACATTGCCGATAAAAATGGGATACCCTTGCTTACACTTGATGTATGGGAACATGCGTATTATTTACAATATCAGAATAGAAAGCCCGATTATATAGAAGCATTTTGGAATGTTGTAAGTTGGGAAAAAGTGGCCAAACGATATGATATCGCTTATAATTTGCAAAAAAAAGTGAATAAAACATCAATGAATTAAAATTATGAGGACAACCGAATTTCAAAATAAATTAATTGAGCTGCAGGAAAAACTCATCAGTTTCGCATACAGTTTAACTTCTGATATGGACTATGCTTATGACCTGGTTCAGGACACCTTTCTTAAGGCTTTAAAAAACAGTAATAAATTTAAACAGGATTCAAATATTAAGGCCTGGACTTTTACTATTTTGAAAAATACATTTATAAATAATTATCGCCAGTTTAACCGTCACCCCACCTATAATAATTTTACAAAGGAAAGCTTTTACAAGCAGCCTGCCCATGGCTGGGATACATTTGGACCAGAAGCAGCTTATACTACTAAAGAACTTGAAAATTCTATTGAAACACTTAATGAAACTCTTAAGTTGCCTTTACGAATGCACCATGAGGGATTTACGTATAAAGAGATTGCTAAAACACTTGCTTTAAAACTTGGGACTGTAAAAAGCAGAATATATTTTGCGCGAAAAAAAATTATGGAACAACTATGTGAATAGTCCAAACAGTTTCCAAATTGCATAGAAAACTTAAAACTGCAATTTTTCCAATGTTCTTCTTTGCTTATCTTTTCATTCATTTTTTGTTATCACAACACATTACCTTCATAACCACTTTTTATAATGGTTGATATCATCTTAAACCTTTCATTTGCTTTTACAAAATTAGAAGTATGGGCGGGAATTATAATACCTGCGCCTGTATGAAGCATATGCGATTTTTCGTCTATTACTATTTCTGCGTTACCTTCAATAATTTGAAGGAATGTGTCGAATGGAGAAATCTTCTCAGCCAGTGACTCACCCCTATCAATAGCTACCACGCTTACATTTCCGGTAGTCTTTCGAATGATTGTCCTGGTTACTACAGAATTAGGCACATACTCTATTATTTCAATTAAAATATGTGTTTTTGATTTTTCAATTTCAGTATTTTCCATCATTTTAATAATTATGTAGTTGTAATTATTTAGGAATGTAGATATCCGTTTTTAGGAATGTGACAATGATTTTCTTCGTATTCGTCAATTGACGGATAAGGGACAGATGATGAAAATCATTGAAATATCAAGTTATAAAAAAGGGATAATCATTTTATGTATTCATTTTTGAACTTGAATTTATTTTGTAACTGACCGTCTCCGGTAAAAGGTATTTACCAGGATAATAATACAAGCCAGTACTGGCAGGAAATGAATGGTCCTGTGTGCTTCAAATCCAAAATATACAAAAGCCCAAATGATGAGTAATAATGAAGCGATCAGGTAAAATAAGGTTTTCATGTTCTTGGAATTAAAGGTTTTCTTGATCTCTTTGCTATTAAGAAGTTTATTCATTATTTCTATTCTTTAAAGGTTAAATAACTAATAAGCCAGGGATTACTTAAAAAGATAATGAATACTGTAAGGATATTAAAATGCGGAAAAACCTGAAAAAATAGAGAAAGTGTAAACAGTATACCTGTTTTATATCCTATGAGGTATTAACTATGATATAAAGGTCGGAAGTTCTGATTTATAAAGCATTATACAATTATAGATAATACTTACATGATTTACACATCTTCCAAAGTTTTGCGCCTCTGATATTTTAATTTCTTGAAATGGGATGGGGTCAATCCTGTTATTTTTTTAAACTGATTGGAAAGGTGGGCAACGCTGCTATAGTGCAATTTATAGGCAATTTCTGAAAGATTCAGCTCGTCGTAGACTATTAATTCTTTTGCCCTTTCAATTTTATGCGTGATATAAAATTTTTCAATTGTCATTCCTTTTATCTCAGAAAACAGATTGGAAAGGTAGGTATAATCATAATTTAGCTTTTCGCTTAAATAATCCGAAAAGTTAACTTTAATCTGGTCTTCGGTATAGTGGACCAATTCAATGATAGTGTTTTTTATTTTTTCAACCAATATACTTTTTTTATCATCCATTAATTGAAGTCCTGATTTTCTCAGTTCAATATCAAGTTGATCCAGTTTATCATCTGTAAGGTTTTCAAAAATATCCGCTTCCCCGATATGAACATATCTGTAATGTATATCCAGTTTCTCCAACTCAGCCTTAACAACCATTTGGCAGCGAATACATACCATATTTTTAATGTGTAATACCAATTTATGTTTATAAAGTAATAAACATGTAAAGTTACACCAATTATTAAACACTAAAAAAGGTTAGATAACATATGGTTATAAAGTAATAAGTCTGTTACATACTGCTATAACAAGGTTGATTTTTTTTGTTAAAAACATTTCCAAAAAATGAATATTCCTCCTACCCTGTCCTCCCATTAAAAAAGCCAGCCGCAACAGCAACTGGCTTTAAAATGAATTAGTTTAAACAGGAAATAAGGCAGAGTTTATAATTAATTTAATTCGTTATTTATTGTTATTACGTGTTTTTATTTTTTGGTTGAGGTTATTAACCACTTCGGCCACCTGGGCAGCAAGGCTTCCATAGCGTGCCTTACGGGCAACATTCATGGCATTCAGGTAATTTACGGTTTCTAACAGTGTAGCACGTAGCTCACGTTTCAATTCAGTGGCTGCTTTAACCGGCTCCTTACCAGCTTCTATTACTATTGATTCGCGGTATAGCGTGCTAAAGGCTGTTTGCGTCCGGCTTAAATCATTTACCAGTTCTGCCATGTTCAGGGTCGCTATTGCCTCCTTGTTTACCGGAAGCTCAAGATCGTTTACCAGCGATTCTACCAGGGCGCTTTCTTCTTCGTAGTTTTCATAAGCCATACGTAAGCCGTGTTTTTCCACAAGAGCATAAATGCGTGAGGCCGGCTCTTTCTGGTTGTCATGGTCCCAGGCCATATAACCACGGGCCAGCAGCTTAATGGCCGATAAATACGAGTCGCGCTTACTATCAAGCTCAGCCAGTTCTTCCGTCTTTTCTTTGCTACGGTCGGCAGCGATGGATATTTTCATCTGCCCGCCTTTTGCAGTAAGTATTTCGGCATTTTTTGTCAAGTAGGTATCTTCAATACTACTTTTTTGAATAAGTGTTCCAGTGTTTAAGGCTAAATCGCAGCTTTCTGCCACGGTTGCCATACCGGATGGAATTTCAATAATTTTCATATAAATTTCGATTTAATTTGCCTTATTTCATTAAACCAAGATGTAAATAAAGGTTATTTTCTTTTTAGATTCAATATAAATTTTCAATAGTGTCCGAGCAAATTATTGTAATAATGCTATAGTGCCCATTTTGTCAAACCTCGAGGTATTTCAAAACCAGGGGGTCATTTTTTCTACCATACTTAATAGCCTGCGACGAAATTCCGCGTAGCGGATAAAGTATTGTAGAATATGACATTACAAAAGCATTATATTCCACGTAGTGGATAAACAAATATTTGTCGGACACTAGTGTCATGTCAATACTAAAATGTTACGTATAATTCATCCGATGACTTTTTAGTTGCTTCTTTATATTTGCAATTGACCCCAGAGTCATCGGATGAATTTATAGCACGTGCTCTGGGGACTTCCTCAATGCTATGAAGTTTAGCGATTTTGAGAAAACCAAAGGTCAAAATAACTATATTGATGAACATTTTAAAATAATTCATTATTCATTATTCGAATGTTCGGTGTTCGATATTATTTTGCAGAATATTGATACGAAGTGCCACATAAAACTAAACTGCCAATCCTCAATTAGTACATATGTTTCCGCCAAAGGTCGGACGGAGGGTGAAATGACAGGAGATAACATGATCCAATAGCTATTTCATTGATTTTTAAATGTAACTTTCTTATGAAACATTTTCAACAATTAGCAATAAGCTTTTTCTACCAGGAAAAACACTCGAGTTATAAGCTAATGGCTTTTTCTGCTGAGAAAAACGCTCCCAACTATTAGTGGCTGCCTTTTTGAGTAACGAAAAATACCCCCAACTATTAGTAGCAGTCAATTTGAGTTGTAAAAAATGCTCCCAACTATTAGTGGCTGCCTTTTTAAGTAGTAAAAAACGCTCCCACTAATTAGTGGCTATATTTTTGAGTAGTAAAAAACGCTCCCACTAATAAGTGGCTGACTTTTTCATTGTCGATATGCCTTCCTGCAGTTATAGGAAGCCATATACAATACATTTATATTTTGAAGGAAAGATAAGGCTGAGTTTAATTCGCCTTAAAGAGAGGCTTTAAAAAACGTTTTATGGGCATTTATCCACGCTCATTCACACGTAATGAGTGAATGATGTAATTAATACATTGAATTATGTAATGGTTTCTTTGATTTTTACCTGACCTTTGTAAGGTGAAATTTTATTTACCTCTGTTACTAGTTGCAACAATTAATATCCAAAGTCATGAACCAAAAAGAAATAATAGGAAATTGGAATGTACAAAAAGGTAAACTCAAACAAAAATTTGCATTCCTTACAGAAAATGACCTGATGTTTGATGAAGGTAAAGAAGATGAAATGTATGGAAGACTGCAAATTAAGTTGGGTAAAACCAAAGAAGAATTGCATAATTTAATTAACGAACTATAAAATATAGATTCACTTATTTAAATTAAACATTTTGCTTTATTCGCTAAATTCAAAAATCATGAAAAATCTACTTTATGTAATTGCCGGATTATTGGTGCTTATCTGGATAATTCTTTTTAAACCGTCATCAAGTGTTCATTTATGGCTTGCATTTGCGGGCTTAGTTATTCTAATCAGGATAGTTTTCGACAAAAAATTATCAAATAAAAAACAATAGACGCGAAATATTTTAAATAAAAATCATGGGAAATTTACTTTACACCATTGCTGTAATTTTGATAATAGTATGGTTAATCGGATTTATTGGTCTGCATGCCGGAGGTATTATACACATTCTTCTTGTAATTGCTATTGTTGCAGTTATAATCAGACTTATTTCAGGGACGAAAAATTTTATAAAATCAAAAAAATAGTAATAATCATTTAAAAAACAAAATTATGAGCTCAGGGAAAGTATTATTAGGTGTATTGGCTGGCGTTGCTGCCGGCGCAATGATTGGGGTTTTATTTGCTCCTGCAAAAGGATCGAAAACACGAAAAAAAATAGCTAAAAAGAGCGAAGATTACGCCGATTCGTTAAAGGATAAATTCAATGAATTTGTTGAAAGCATCCATCAAAAATTTGAACAGGTAAAGGAAGAGGTATCAGACTTTGCTGAAGAGAAAAAGGCCAAATCAGAAGAAGCGAAAACTGCCAGGGGGTAAACCTATGAAGGACGATGTAAACATATTTGAATTACTGATAAAAAGTGCTGCTGAATATGGCAAAACAAGCTATGAATTGGTCAAACTTAAAGCAATTGATAAAATATCAGATATTGTTTCGTCCTTTATACCACATTCGGTTGTCTTGTTTTTAATAGTGCTATTCATGCTTTTTCTCAACATTGGAATAGCTTTTTGGCTTGGAGAAATCTTTGGCAGCACATTTTATGGTTTCTTTGCACTGGCAGCTTTTTATGGCCTTGTGATAATTATTTTACATTTCTTCATGCATAAATGGCTCAAAAGGAAAATTTACAATTTTATTATTAAACAGGTGCTTAAATAAAAACCTCATGGAGAAAATAACTACTGCAGCCGGGCTTAAAAATGCAATTCAATTATTAGAAATTGAGCAAGCTGAAAATGGGAAGTTATTGAAGGAACAATTACACTTCACTATTGAGAGTTTCAGACCTGTTAATATACTAAAGAGAACCTTGAAAAACCTTGCTTCATCACCCTGTTTGATCACTCAAATATTGGGAGCTGCAACAGGCTTGGTTACCGGCTATATCTCAAAAAAAACAATTGGGAAGGTATCCGGTCATAAAGCTGAAAAATTATTGGATTCTGTTTTGCAGTACGGTATTGTCAGTGTTTTTAATAAACATCAGGAAAATATTAAAATCTTGGGGCTTTTTATGTTTCAACGTTTGTTTGGCAAAAGAGAAAAAGAACCATTTTCTTCTTGATCGGAGTATATAGTTTAATACCAAAAGTAAACTGTAAACGGTTTTCATTATAAACATGGTTAAACACTTATAAAATAGAAATCTGTGGTTTCAAATAAGGAAATAAAATTGCCATTTTACGCAAGATTTACCATATTTCTTATTGGCATATTTGTCATGTTAATAATATTATATATTGCTCAGAATATTTTGATCCCTCTTGTTATAGCCATGATTATTGCAGTCATGCTGCACCCCGTGGTAATTTTTTTTCGGAGATTCAGAATCCACAGGATCCTCGCTATTGTAATTACAATATTGCTTGCCCTTGCTATTATTGCCGTGTTTGGGGCATTGTTGTATTCACAGGCCAGCCGGTTTATAGAATCATTGCCCATACTTATCAATAAATTTACCGAGCTGATCAACCAAACTGTCACCTGGATTTCCCAATATTTTAACATAAATCCCGTAAAGATTCACGACTGGATAGCAAATACAAAAGAATCTTACCTAATTACGAGCAGGGCTTCAATAGGTCAAACCCTTGTCGATGTGGGTAGTGGACTGGTGGTATTGGTATTAATTCCTGTTTACATTTTTATGATATTATTCTACCAACCCCTCTTGCTCGAATTTTTTCGAAGGCTTTTTGGTAAAAGCAACCGCACGGAAGTGAGCGAAATAATAGTACAGATAAAATTATTGATACAGCGTTACCTTATTGGACTGCTCATTGAAGCGGCAATAGTAGCTACATTATACTCTATTGGCCTCTTAATTTTGGGAATAGAATATGCAATAATGCTCGGTATTATTGGGGCAATTCTCAACCTTATTCCTTATATTGGATCAATGATTGCGGCCTCATTGCCTATGATAATTGCTTTACTAACAAAATCATCCCCCTGGTATGCTTTGTTAGTTATGGCAGTGTATATTTTCATACAACTAATTGATAATAACTACCTCGTTCCTAAAATAGTTGCCTCAAAAGTAAAAATCAATGCACTATTATCAATAATAGTCGTTATTATAGGAAATGCATTATGGGATATCCCCGGTATGCTCCTTTCCATACCACTTATTGCCATAATAAAACTCATTTTTGACCATATTGAACCTTTAAAACCATGGGGATATCTTTTAGGTGACAACATGCCCCCATTATCAAAAGTTAAACCGTTTTTTGAAAAACGGAAATCAATAAGTTGAGTTATCCCTGATATAAGTTGGCTGAGTACCCGCCTGACCAAACAAATGGTAATTGATTTGAATGGATTGTTATTGTTATCTGAAGCTGCCATATTACAGGTTTATATCTCACACTTTTTGGCTTGATCCATAAAGTAACAACAAAATCAAGACGAAATGAACCCCGGGCAATCCATCAGGCCACCTTACCGCTTCTGCGATTGTTAATCTGTAAAACATCCTTAAAGCTCCAATCAAAGTTTGCTAATGGCCAACAGCCACTGGCTGGTTTTCAACTATTAGTGGCTGGCCTTTTGATTAGAAATAATTAGTAACCGCCTAACTAATTCACACGTAATGAGTGAATGATGTAACTTATTCCTAAAGTAATGTAATGCTTTCTGAAACACTATGACGTAACTTTGTTAGCATATTCATACATATAAATATTAATCATGAAAAATAAATTACTAATTCTTGCTTTATCAGTGTTTATGGCAGGAACAATATTAAACGGCTGCAAGTCATCTGCTGACAAAGTTGAAGATGCACAAATGAAAGTACAGGATGCTGAAGATAAAGTAAAAGAAGCAAGACTACAGCTTGATCAGGCTGTGAAAGATTCCATTATTAAATTTAAAGAAGAATCTGAAGAAAAGATCAGTGAGCAGGAAAATATCATAGCTGAATTTAAAGAAAAACTAATAAATGAGAAAAAGGCAAACAGGGCCATATACGAAAAGAAATTGGCTGAGCTGGAACAAAAGAACAGTGAAATGAAAGCCAAGCTGGAGCAATACAGGGAAGAAGAGCAGGACAAATGGTCAGCTTTTAAAGATGATTTCAATCATGATATGGAAGAACTTGGGAAAGCGCTGAAAAACTTCTCCATTGAAAATCAATAAAAAGATTACCTGTTTAACATATCAGATTTCGTTCTAATGCATAATTGTTAACAAATTTAGGTTTATTAGTAAGGATTCAATGTTGTATAGTTAATCTTTTCACCTTCCGTCCTCCAGCTGAAGGACGGAAGGTTTTTCTCAGGTAACCGAAATTGTCTAATGATCTGCTACGATTATTTCAGCAATTCCGATATTTCATTATTCAAAGACTATTACAAATGGAACAATATATAAAACCGGGTTACTGGGATGAACTCAAAATAAAACTTAAAACCAAATATCCCCAATTAACAGATGCAGACCTGCTCATTTCAGATGGCAATGAGTATCTCATGTTGCGGATGATTGAGTATAAGCTTCACTTAACAACACAAGAGATGCAGAAAATAATTGAAGAATTATAACCTGTATTCTCCTTTTGTAGTCATAATTTATTAATGAAAGGAAATGAAAATGAACTATCTGTATTTAATAATTCCTGTCGCCTTATTTTTCCTTATAGGAATAAGAATAGTGCGGCCAACCCAACGTGGTTTAATTGAGCGTTTGGGAAAGTACAACCATTTTGCCAATCCGGGATTTCACTGGATAATCCCGATTATCGACAGGTTATTTGTTGTAAATGTAACCGAACAGATGGTAGATGCCGATCCCCAGGAAATAATCACCAACGACAACCTGAATGCAAGTGTTGATGCACAAGTCTATTTCAGGGTTAAATCTGATGAAGCAAGTGTGAAAGGGGCTATCTACAATGTAAATAATTACACCTGGCAGATTGTTAATCTTGCTCGCACTACCTTGCGTAACATAATTGGGACCCTTACCCTGAAATCTGCCAATAGCGAACGGGGCAAAATAAACGCAGATTTATATAAAACACTGCATAATGAAACCCAGAGCTGGGGCATTGAAATAATCCGGACAGAATTGAAACAGATTGACCCGCCAAAAGATGTGCAGGAAACCATGAATAAAGTGGTGAAAGCAGAAAATGAAAAAATTGCAGCCATTGATTCTGCTACTGCTGCTGAAACGGTTGCAGACGGTGTGAAACGTGCAAAAATTAAAGAGGCAGAAGGCTTTAAACAATCGAGGATATTGCATGCAGAAGGTGAAGCTGAAGCCATTAGACTGGTTAATGCAGCAGCAGATAAGTATTTTGTAGGTAATGCACAGCTATTACGCAAATTGGAAGCCCTGGAAACATCGCTTACAACGAATGCAAAAATAGTGGTACCTACCGGAACCGAATTGGTGAACATTATTGGTGAAATGGCAGGGATTGTACCCCTGTATAAGCGAGAAAAAGAAGTGTGATCTTTTGGAACATTGTAAGTTTATTATAATTGGAGCCATTGTTTATCAAGCATTATAAACACTCCTGATTTTTCTTTTACTATAAAGAGGAGATAAATAATTAAACATCCAGACAATGAAGAATGTATTAATTGCACTTGATTATGATCCGAGCGCTGAAAAAGTAGCAGAAACGGGATTTCTTTTAGCGAAGTCAATGGGAGGTAATGTGACATTGTTGCATGTACTTGCTGATCCTACGTATTATGCTTCAATGGGACATATCGTTATAATGGGATTCTCCGGTCACCTTGATACGAATAATATACCATTGGAAAAAATGGGAGACCCTGAAAAAATATCCTCGCTGTTTCTTGAAAAAGCGAAACAGCAACTTGGCGATATAAACATTCAAACCCTGGCAATAGATGGTGATACTGCTGAAGCAATATTAAATACAGCAAATGACTTGCATATTGATATAATTATTATGGGATCTCACAGCAGGAGGTGGCATGAAAATAAAGCTATGGGAAGTGTCACGGAATTTGTATTAAAAAGAACAACCATCCCGGTGATAATTATTCCGACGGGTAAGCAATAGATTTGAAATGGCTAATAAGTCTGGTCTATAACAAATGTTTAGTTATATTTCACATAAGTATAGATAAAATATAATAATTAAACATATCTTAGCAAATTATTAAATTACTAATATGAACAAAGGAACAGTAAAATTTTATAATGATTCGAAAGGATTCGGGTTTATAAAAGACGTAGAAACAGAAAAGGAGTATTTCGTTCATTCCTCCGGTTTAAAAGACAGGATCAAGGAGAATGATGAAGTAACTTTTGATTTGGCTGAAGGAAAAAAGGGATTAAATGCAGTGAATGTTAAGAGGGTTTAATTCTTCTATAACGCACAATCATGATAGGTTAATTGCTTTACCAGAATAGCTAAACGTATTACGCATACGCTCATTTTGGACTTAGCTTCCGGGTAAATCAGGTAAGTGTATTCTAATATTACAATGGCTTGTTCGAAGAATGTACTATTTCTTTTGAGCCTGACTAATAATTTTAGGTTTGTGAGCTAAATTATACGGAAGTAAAAATTAATGCGTTAAAACTGCATTATGATTTTATTCCGTTTTCCATTTCCCGTTTAAAAGGCTGATTCGCTGATAATCCTTAGATAAGCATCCAATATTGATATTTATCTCAGGCAGGATTGAAGATGCCTTATAATTTGTTGGGATTGTTTTTCTCAGCCTTTTTTGCAGCTTTTACTGCCCTTTTTTCTTTCAGGCTTTTTACAGGTACTTTCTTGGTATTCTTCTTTTCTTTTCCTTCTTTTTCTTTTGACATTTTATTTCGTTTTAGTTTATTGAACTATAATCAAGTTACATTATTTTGAGGCGATAAGGGCAGCGTGAATTTAAACTCACTTCCCCCACCCGGTTCGCTTATTATCCAGATTTTTCCATTGTGAATATCTATAAACTCTTTACAGAGTAATAATCCAAAACCACTACCAGCTTCATTCTTCGTGCCTAAAGTGGAATTATATCCTTTTTTGGTGAAAATTTTGTCCTGCAGGTTTTTTTGTATTCCTACTCCCTCGTCAAGAATGGATACTTCAACAAACCCTTTGTTCTTTTTTGTATCAATAATTATTTCTCCACTTTCAAATGAGTATTTGATCGCATTATTGATTAAATTTCTCAACACTGCCTTGATCATTTGCTTATCGATAAATACCGTTTCTGCCAATATATTCTTTAATGTAATCTTTATTTTCTTTTGTAATAAAATCAATTTAATACTTCCAATTTCTTCGGTCAACAGATCATTAAGTTTAATATGTTCCTGATGGAACATGTTTACAGCCTTTTCTGCAAATGCCCATTCAAGTATATCATCAAGCAGGTTGAATGTTTTTTGGGCAGAATGTAAAACCCTGTCAACGTATTCGGAAATGTTATTTCTGTCCATAACGAAAATGTTATCTTTCAACAAGCTCAAAAATCCAACAATGGAACTCATGGGCGCTTTTATATCATGGGCAATTATGGCTATTAGTTTTTTATTATTACGCTCTATCGATTTTAATTCGAATTCATGCATCCTCTTCAGCTTAAGCAGTCCTTTATTGGGCAGATTATTTGGTAGCTCATTATTTATATTTATACTAAAGTCTTCCATTTTTCTTTGAATTTTTTCTATTACATCATACTTCCTTCATAACCACTTTTAATAATTGTTGATATCATCTTAAACCTCTCGTTGGCTTTCACAGAATTATTAGTATGGGCAGGTATTATGATTATGTTTTAAACAAATTTTGGATAGAGTTCTTTAGTTTATATTTATGTAAGTCATTCATCCAATTTGGAACTCCTGGAAATGCTTCTGTTTTTCAGCCCGTAGATCCTTTGAAAATGATAGCCATAAACAGCATATGTTATTGCATCACCGAAAAGTCCGGGTTTATTAAAAAGGGTCCATACTATTAATTTCCAGTACTCACTCCTCCCTTTGTTCAGAAAACCAATGATAAGAATGGATTTAAAAAAAGCCCTGATAAGGGAAAAGTTTGTTTTTGTCTTATTGTCAATTTTTCTGTTATAATTGGTCAATAATTGCCGTATCCTTTTGTAGTAGGGTTTTGTAGCATAAATATTTCGAATTATACGTTTATACCCTTCTTGTAGTTCATCATAGTCCATTTTGGGAATAAAATTCATAGTTGCGTCCGTATTATTCCCCGTGGCATTGATTGTTAGCCTGTTTTCTTCTTCTAATCGCTTATACAGCTTTGTATTTTTCGGCGCATTCAATAAACTAACCATAGCAGAAACAATTCCACTTTTTTGTATAAAATCTATTTGACGTTGAAAAATACTTGGAGTATCGCTGTCAAAGCCTACAATAAACCCGCCTGATACTATTATCCCTGCATTTTGGATTTTTTTCACTGATTGCAGCAGATCGCGGTTATTATTCTGAACTTTATTACAATCATGAAGGGCTCTTTCATCCGGCGTTTCAATACCAACGAAAGTAGAATTAAATCCGGATTCAACCATTAATGACATTAGTTCTTCATCATCGGCCAGGTTAATCGAGCTTTGAATATTAAATAAAAAAGGAAATTTATGCGATTGCATCCATTTTCTCATAGCGGGAAGTAAATCTCTTTTAGTTTCATTCTTATTTCCGATAAAGTTATCGTCGACAATAAATACAGGCCCTCGCCACTTGAGATTATTTAATGTATCCAGTTCGTTTATTATTTGCCTGGTAGTTTTCCGTCTTACTTTGCGACCTAACAAAGAAGTTATTTCACAAAAATCACATGAAAAGGGACATCCCCGGGAAACCTGCAAGTTCCTGAAAACATATTTTTTTCTTGATAATAAATGATAGTCGGGTATGGGGGATAATGAAATATCTGCATATTCGCTGGTCCTGTACATTTTTTCAGGATGCCCGGCAGCCAGATCTTTCAGGAACAAGGGTAAGGTAATCTCAGCTTCATTCAGGACAAAATGATCAACGTTAGGATAGTCTTTAAAGTCCTGCGTAAATAAAGGGCCTCCTGCAACTGTTTTAACATTCAGTTTCCTGCATTTATAAATAATCTGATTTACGGATTTCCTTTGGATATACATGGCGCTAATAAAGACGTAATCTGCCCAAAGGATATCTTTTGTTTTTAGCTTTGAAACGTTTAGATCTACCAGTCTTTTTTGCCATGTTTTTGGCAGCATGGCCGACACGGTTATTAAACCTAATGGGGGTACTGCTGCCTTTTTCGATATAAACTTTAAAGCATGCTTAAAGCTCCAGAATGAATCCGGGTATAATGGATATACTAGTAGAATATTCATGATTAAAATGTTTTAAAAATTATGGATTTGCTTTTACAGGTGCATATCTGATGTAAATAATATTTAACCTGATATTGCAGGAGAAAAAGAAATAATTGATAAAAGCGCTAAAGCGCAATTTGCTCCATCATTGATTTTTAATTTGTTATAATTTCGGACTAAAGTCCGTTTTATCATAGGGGCTATATTTATCGCGTATATTAAGGCTTTTTGCCACTTTATCAATTTTTTTCCGGTCACTGCTGAAAAACTATCTTAAAGTCTCTCACTTCAGATAATGTACTCATTTTGTAATTGATTGTTTTGGATAAAAGGTATTTGCCAGGATAATTATACAAGCCAACACAGGCAGAAAATGAATTATCCTGTGAGCCTCAAATCCAAAAAACACAAAAGCCCAAATGATAAGCAATAGTGCAGCAAGGATGTTGAAAAGAAATTTTATGTTTTTACTCTTAAATGTTTTCATCTCTTTAGTATTAAATAGTTCATTTATTTTTTCTTTTTATAAAGGGTTCAATAACTTTATGATCATATCTTATTTAAAACGGCAATGAAGACTGTATGGATAATTAGATGCCGAAATGGACGTAAACAATTACAAAAAACATAAACAGTAAGTCTGTTTAATATCCTATACGGTTTTAAATATAATATAAAGGTCAGGAATTATGATTTAGAAAGCATTATACAATTATAGATAATACTTACATGATTTACACATCTTCCAATGTATTGCGCCTTTTATGTTTTAGCTTCTTGAAATGGGATGGAGTTAATCCTGTTTTTTAATTGATTGGAAAGAAGTGCCAAGCTGCTGTAGTATAACTTATTTGCAATTTCAGTAAGATTCAACTCATGGTATACAATTAACTCTTTCGCTCTTTCAATTTTATGTGCGATGTAAAACTTTTCAATCGTCATGCATTTTTATATTATATAATTTTATTTAAAGGTCTCAATTAATTACTCCTTCAACCAATAGCCAATAGCTAAATTTATTAGCTTACTTCTTAGCCACTTCCGATGGATTTATGCCAAAAAACTCTTTGAAACATCTACTAAAATAGCCAATATCAGAAAATCCACATGAATAAGATGCTTCTGTTACGTTATACTCTTTCTTTTTCAATAGTTTAATTGCTTTATTCATACGATATTCCTTAATAAAGTCAATAGGCGAAAGTCCTGTCAGTACTTTCATTCAGTCAAATTATACGCAGCATATAATAATCATAGTCATACTCTTACAATTTTGGTCATTAACTATAAAACCTTATGGACTTTTGTTCGTAAAATCTTACATGTTCTTTATTAGGACTTTAGCATAATGAAACTAAGTATATATATATAAATGTTTTATATATACTACTTTCTATATTTATTACATTCGATAAAAACCTTTTTTCATCTGTTTATATTTTTATTGTTTAGTCCATAAATTATTCACTGCGTAAACGCTAAGAGAGTCAAAATTTCATCTTCATG
>JAFGOZ010000281.1 GCA_016926235.1 Bacteroidales bacterium
AAATCTTAATTCATTAATAACCATGAAGATCCAAGATTACTTAATTTTCTAATAACATTCTGGAATCCGGAAACTGAATATATAGAGAATGTAACCTTTAAAGTATTGAAAATTAAAGTAACTCAGGTTTCGCAGTTCTTTAAAATGTTGAAAACCAAATAGAAATTGTCAAAACGATGAAAAAGTTTATAATATTTTTTTTAGGGTTGTTTTTAGTTGAATGTGGTCCGACGACGACAGTTGGGGATTTTTATCCACTTTTCCCGTTTGTAATTTCTTTTGATGGACCTGATAATACATCGAGCATGGCCCATTTGATTGAGACTCCGGCAGGCAAACATGGTTTTGTTCGTGTTGAGAAAGGTCGGTTTGTTAACGATGCTGGATCTGTCCGGTTAAATGGGACAAACCTGACCGGTCCGGCTAATTTCCCATCGCATGAGGCCGCTGACAAGCTGGCCGCACGTCTGGTACGACTTGGAATAAACTGTGTACGCCATCACTTTATGGATACATGGTACGTTAATTTTATGCCTAAGCCAACACAGGCTATTCTGGCTGATGATACAGACACGCAACGGGAACTTGATCCAAATCAACTTGATAAACTTGATTATCTCATTGCAACTTTAAAGAAAAGGGGCATATATTCAGATTTAAACCTCCATGTAGGACGTACTTTGGATAAGCGTGACGGCTTCATAAATATAGAGGATCTTCCCTGGGCTAATAAGGGCATCAATCAGTTTGAACCAAGAATGATCGAGTTACAGAAAGAGTATGCACGGAGGCTTCTGACACATGTTAATCCTTATACCGGCAATGCTTATACAGACGAACCAAGCGTAGCTCTGATTGAGATTACAAATGAAAACTCGTTTATGGAGCAGTATTTTAATGGTATTTTTGACATGATGAAGAATCCTTACGCAGCGGAACTTCAACGTCAATGGAATGTATGGTTACATCGAAAATATGAATCTGGCTCGGCGCTGAAAATTGCCTGGGAACCTCAGCAAGAGAACATTGATTCATCGTCACAAAGCAAAAATTATATACCTGGTAATATTGTGATGGGATTTGCAAGCAACACAATTCCTATTTTGAAAATGGGAAACGTCTTTCCCAAAACGGCACTAAATGATTTCCTTCAATTTCTTGAGGACACTGAGTCCTATTACTGGACAGAAATGTATAATTATATTAAGCAGGATCTGAAGGCGAAGCCTCCGGTCTCAGGAACACAGCTCGATTACAGTCCTCCTCATATTCAGGCTTTATTGGACTATATTGATATTCACAAATATTGGAGCCACCCCCAAGGTGGATGGATTTCGCCCACTGCTAATGAACCCTGGACCATCGAAAACGATCCAATGGTAAATACTATGGGCGACATTAAGAATTGTCTTGCAATAAAACGTGTTAATAATAAGCCATATACAATAAGTGAATATAATCATCCGTATCCAAATCAATTCGGTGCAGAAGGACATCCGATACTTTGTATTTATGGTCGGTTACAGGGATGGGATGGAGTGTTCCAGTACAGCTACAACCATTACGTCAATGACTTTGAACCACAGGCAAATCCCTGGTGTTTCTTTGATTGTATCGCTCGTACCGATGTATTGGCGCACTTTCCTGCGTGTGCAGCCATATTCCTTAGGGGTGATGTGCAGGAATCAAAGGAATCTATAATAGCAGCAGTAGATATCGAAAAATACAGGGAATGGTTGGCTGACCACCGAACAGTATCTTTTGATATTGGTTCTCTTGGATTCGATACGAGACTTTCGCTGGTGCATAAGACAGCTCTTGATTTTAAAGGCAAAGGGATAAAACCTGATGATGCTCCAAGACTACCTGCTGATCAAAAGGTATTCATCAGTGATACAGAAGAAATAACTTGGAACACAGAAAAGCCAGATGCTTCATATCTGGTTGTTAATACAGCAAATACGAAACTCTTCACCGGCTTTCCTGAAGGAAGAACAATCGAAATGGGTAACGTGCATCTGAATATCGGTAAGACAAGGCTTAACTGGGCTACAGTATCGCTGGTCTCCCGCAAGGCAACAGGCTTTGGTGATCAGGGGAAACCGACTAACATTCTTCTGGCTGCCACAGGTGATTCAGGAAACTCGGGACGCATCATTAAAGCTTTGGGAGGATATAAAATCACTCTTACTGACAGTGGCTCGGCACCTGTTTTAGTTGAAGGAATACCAGCAAGGATAATTATTCCTTCAAACAATAAAAAAACAAAGTTTTTCGCTTTGGATTCTAATGGAGATAGAAAAAAAGAAATCCCTGTTAAGATGGCAAAAGGAGGAGGATCAAAAATAATATTGAAACCTGAATATGAGACCATCTGGTATGAGATCGAAATTCAATAAAGAAATTTTAAGTTTGTTGAGGAGTGCAAATAATTTTGTGTAAATGACTGTTTAGTAGATGATATAAATGGTTGAAGAATAGTAAAATAAGTTAATAAAAGGAGAATGATAAATCTATTAATTTACTAATATTCAATGTATTAGAGTTAAATAAAAAACAAAAAAACATGCTCTCAAACAAAGGTTTAAATAAGATACCAGAATTAAAAACAAGATTTACCCATTTCTGGGTAGAACCGGATTTTTTTAAGAGTTCTTTGAAATGTTTTACATTTTCATCATTGTGCAAGGCTTTGGGTCCCTTTAAGCTTAGAGGATATAGTTTTAAGAGCATCTTCACGATTTTACTAACATTACCATTCCTTGGAATTGAGACAGTCAACAGTATGTATAATCATTATCCGATTGAACTGGCAACAATAAAGAAAGATATCTTTTACCGTATAAAGAATAATCCTGGAATATGTTGGCGGATTATACTTTGGCTTTTTGCATGCAAATTCAGGGATGTTGTTAACGAAAAGAGTACGCAGGAAAGTAGCTCCCCAAGATGTTTTATTGTAGATGACGGCAAACTGCCTAAGAGTGGAAGGTTGATTGAGAAAGTATCCTATGTATTTGATCATGTCTTAAGAAAATGAACTCTGGTGGGGTGATTTTTATTTCTTAATTGGCGAAGTTCTTAAGAATGGTTCACGTCCATGGGAAGGATCAGATTATTATTGGCATAATCCTGATCTTTTTCTAAAGTATATGCCAAAATCAGTCCTTCATAGTAATTGGTATTACGAGGAAACCTTCGATGAAACAAAAACTTATGTAAAAGCTTATCTCGAACTTGAGAAACTAGGATACGATCAAATGCCTAACGGTAGTTTCCATATAGATAATGAGAAAAGTATTTTAAATACAGTTCAGTTTTGTGAAAAGAATTTAAACTACAAAAGGTTATTAGGCTTTTTACAGACAATCTAAAAACCAATAATTGAAGAGTATCAGGGACATATCTTAGAAGATGTTGAACTGGTGGAAAATGCAAAGATGTGGTATGAAGGCAAACATCTGGCATCACCGCAATAAATATTAATTGCCTTATACCATAAACAAGAAATGCAGGAAAATTCGAAATGAAAAAATTCTGTATACCTTATAAATGGGAACTTGTTATATTTCTCTGGCTTGCTTTTTTCTTTAATCAGGCTGATCGTCAGATTTTCAATATAGTTCTTACCTCAATACGTGATGATCTGGGATTGTCTGATGCCAATATGGGATTAATAGCAACAATCTTTACATTGTTTTATGGATTAATGGTTCCTGTTGGCGGCATATTGGGAGACCGGATCAATAAGAAGTACATTCTGATAATCAGTCTGCTGATATGGAGTGCAGCAACATTAGTGACCGGATTCAGTTTTACCCTTGTTCAACTGATTGTATTGAGGAGCATAGCATTAGGGGGAGGAGAAGCTCTCTATGCTCCTTCAGCCAATTCGCTCATTTGTGAATATCATCAAAATACAAGGGCTACAGCAATGTCTATCCATCAAACTGCATTATATGTCGGTATTATCGGAAGTGGTTATCTGACCGGATATATTGCTGATTCATTTGGCTGGCGCATTGCTTTTTACCTTTTTGGCGGATTTGGAATAATACTTGCGGCCGTTTTCTATTTCAGAGTAAAAGATTCCAAAGTACTGCTGGACGCAGTTATTACCCCTGGCGCGAAAAAAAGTGTCACAGAAGTACTTAAAGTGTTTTTTACAAAGCCTACTGCCATTCTGCTGGCATTAGCATTTGCAGGTATGCAATTTGCAGGAGTTGGTTTTCTGACATGGATGCCGACATTCTTACATGAAAAGTTTAATTTTTCTTTAGCCCGCGCAGGCTTTGATTCGACATTTTATCATCATGTTGCCGCATTTATTGGTGTTATCTTAGGAGCAAGAATTGCAGATAAACTGGCACAGAAATATTTTGGAACAAGAGGGTTTGTTCAAATGGTCGGTTTAGCGATTGGAGCCCCTTTCATTTATATGATTGGGAAAAGCAACTCGATAATGATTATTTATCTTGCACTGGCTATTTTTGGTTTTTGCCGCGGGATTTATGATTCAAATATTTTTGCAGCACTTTATGATGTAATTGAAATACCTTACAGGGCAACTGCAACAGGAATTATGTTGATGTTTGCTTTCATTATCGGATCCGCATCCCCTTATATTCTGGGGGTTCTTAAACCTGTATTTGGCCTCTCAAACGGACTAAAGTTTTTATCTATAGGCTATCTTTTTGCTGCGGTTTGCATTTTTATTGCCTTAGTATTTTTTTACAAAAGTGACAGAGTTTAAAGACTTGGTAATCAATATTTAATATTATTCAAGAAATTAATTTGATGCTTAAATTGGCATTTGACGACATCCTAAGAACTATGGTAAAATATCCTTTAACTGAGGTAAAAGTATTTCAGAACGGACCTTGGAGAGTTTCCGGATACAAAGATTTGTTCGATATGAATAGTCTTGAGTGTAACACTTTAAATAAGTTGGTTGGTACTCAGCTTAACATTTTGATTGATAGAGGTGAAAATTACCTCAAAAACATTTTAATAAGCAACCTATTGGTGCATGAAAAACCATTTGTTTGCCCAAATATCCATATTAACTTGCCAGTTATGATACCATTGGATATATGGCTCGACAATAGCTACTTCCTAGTGCCTGTTCAACAACCGCAATCCAATATACCGTTACACAGCCATCCAAATACAAATTACCTAAAAATCCACTTTAATGAACTTTTAAAAAGGTATGAAACATACTATATAGCAGAGGCTTGCGGGCGTACCAAAACAATGATGATATTCCATAAAGGTACCGATTTAGAAAAGGGGGAGAGGAAACGCTGTGAGTCGTGGGCAAAGCAACAGCCTATAACAGACTGGATAAGGTGCATCAAAATTTGGCCTTTAAACTCAGGCGATTTATACCTAATTCCCCTTAATTCAATCCATGGACATGGAGGCAACCAAATAGTTTTGGGAATGGATACAAACGCCAGTCTTGGCGGAACTGAGCACTCTTTCTTTACCTGGGCTTTTATGTGCTCATCATGTGATTACCTGATTAAGACATTGAAGGGAAAATCTGTTAAAATGTACCTCGATCATCGTTTTAATAATGAAAGATGGAGGGAGAAAGATTGGTTGAAAGAGTTATACTATCTGCGCCAGGAGGAAGTCATTAAATGGACAATGTTTGAACCAGCATATATCCACAATGGAAACAATAAAAGAAGAAGTTGATGCGTGGAAAACTCACAGAAATAATAAAAACAGTAAAATAAATTGGCAGTTCACAAACAAGTAAGCAAGAGTCAAATTGAAAAAGTTATTTCCTACAATTTATAATTAACATAACACTAGTAACTATATTATTGGTATATGAAAAATAGAATTTTTAACTCGACTTTGGTCAAAAAAAAATTTCTTTCATTCTCTATTGTTTTTGCATTTATGTTTCCATCAACTATCTATTCTCAACGAAATTTCCATTCAATTGATAAATTTCGCATTGACCAAACCAAAAACATAATGCGATCTGAAAATTTGGGTATTGCCAATGGAAAGATTACTACTGGTATTGAATGTAACGACTTGTTTAGCATCAAAGGAATATGGGCTCCTCCCTATGTATCTTCTGATTTTTCTTTTCAGGTAACTATCAATGGAAAATCAGTTGAGCAACCTCAGTACCTTTGGAAGCTATTTTATATAGAGAGATCGACCACCCTTGGGAAGGGATTGCTGGCTCAAACCAATACTTTGCTTGTCCCCGAAGGACGAGCGTTCATCTTTGCACTGCTCTTAAAAAACGAAGAAAAGGAAAAGTTATCAGTCTCTCTTGATTTTATTGTAAAGGGTACGCTTGACAAAATGCTTAGTGACACCAGTTGGGGCTTTTCGGCACCACAAAGTTCAACTGCTACCATAGCAAAAGCACTTAGTGAGAATTCTGTAGCATTCGAGCAGGGGGAGAATGCCATAGTCATTACTGCAAGCAATGGTCTTATTTGGGATAATACGCAAAATTGTTTTAGAGGTATTGCTACTATTACTCCTAGGGGTGAAATAAAGTTATACTTTACCTTCTCCATCGGCTCAATGATTGATGCTATGAAGCAATGTAGTGAAGTGGCTGGCAACCCTGAAGCGGCTTTTAAGAAAGCCTTTACCGTTTACGATAATAGGATAGTTGAACTTTACCAAAAACTGCCCCGCTTAGAATCAAACAATGCCTCTTTAGTGTGTTTTTACAATCGTTCACTAGTCCCGTTTCTTTTAAACCGATGGGAAGTTCCAGAGTTTAAACTAAATCCTTTTTATTCTACAGGTAGTGTGAGAGGTGGATGTATAGGAGAATACTTATGGAATGT
>JAFGOZ010000282.1 GCA_016926235.1 Bacteroidales bacterium
ATTCCAAATATTTCAGTATACTTCTCAATATTTTCAGGTTTCCTACATGTGAAATTCAGCTTATGCGGTTTTATATTTCCATTTGAATTTACTTTTAAAATAATATTCAAAAAAGAGAACATAGCATCAACTTCAAGTTTTACAGTTTGTGGACTTTCTAAAACCCAAGACGGAATAGGGGTATATACAAATTTAGCATAAGGAAAATCATCAATAAATTCTAACTCGGCAAAATCACCCTGAATTTTTAAAAATTTTGTACCCTGAATAAATGCTTCTTTCAGATTTTTACAGCTTGCACTCAGTATGCCGATTGTCCCACCTAAATGGGATTGATTTCCAAAGTCAAGACCATATTCAGGATTATTTGTCTGCCGCAAGGCGAAATCAAGAACTGTTTTATACTGCTCGAAATCGAAATTTATTTCAGCGGTAAATTTGCAATCTTTGGGAATTTCTGTTTGCTTGTAAAGAGGTGATATGTCAATACCTAATTTGTCAAGGTATTCAAATTGTTTTTGTATGCGTGAGCCATGAACAAACATAAAAAATTTATTTGTCGCAAAATAACAAATTAATGGAATATAATGCTAATAATCACCTCGTCAATTAGTTAAATATTTGCAATATGAATTTTAGCTAAATTAAATGCATTATGAAACAGAAAATATTAATCATAGGAGCAACTGGGCTTGTAGGCAACGCAGTTGCTAAACAATTACACACCGATGGTTATGATGTAGTTGTAATGAGTCGTAGCAGGACAAAAGCAAAGAAAATGTTTTCGGATGATTTTGAAATTATTGAAGCTGATGTGCTTAGTCCTGATGCCATTAAACATTCATTTACCGGGATTGATGGAGTATTTATTAGTCTGCCTGAGAAGAGTGTACCTGAAGCTATACCGCACATCATCAGGTATTCAAAAGCATCACAAGTAAAGCATATCGTATATACTTCGGGTTGTACAGTGCGTGAAGAAAATGCATGGCACCCAATGATAAAAGGTCATTTTGAAGGTGAAAGAGCCATTGTTGAAAGTGAAATTCCTTATACAATCTTAAGATTAACTATGGTAATGGATATGATTCCCCGATACGCCAATAATGGCAAACCCTTTATTCTGGGCAAACAAATACATGGTTGGAGTTGGATTCACTCTTCGGATATTGCACGGATGGCATCTGCTGCATTTTCGAATGAAAAGGCTAAAAATAAAAAGCTTACCGTCTGGGGTAAAGAAAAGTTAACCATTGCAAAGGCTGTGGAACAATATAACCAAGCTAATCACATAAGTGGAAAGACTGTAACACCAAAACCTTATTGGATAGCTAACTTATTAGCCTTAATAGTTGGAGAGAAGCTCAGATATGCCATCAGTATTTTTAAGTATTTCGAAAATCATCCAGAAGAAGGTAATCCACAGGAAACATATTCAATTTTAACTGAACCACAGATGACATTGAATAAATACTTTGATTTGGAAACACGAGTGGCACAAAATAACAACTGATTGGAATATATTGATAATAAAAAGCTGTTCATTATTATGGAAATTTATAACAATTAAAAACTTAAAAATATTAATCATGTCAACAAAAACAATAAGACTAATTGCATTTCTTGCATTATTGGTGCACGGCGTTGGTCATTTTCAGGGAGTAGCAGCCGGCCTGGGATTAAAAATAAATAATGCTTCACCGGCTCAATCGTGGCTTTTTAAAAATTTGAGCATACAATTAAATAAATCTATATGTCTTACTCTGTTCTTAATAACAGGAATTATTGGAGTTCTTACAGCTTTAGGTTTTAAAAGCCTAGTTCTTGCTGATTCATGGCAAATATTAGCCGTTATTACTGCTATACTTTCAACGATTTGTTTGATAGTGTTCCCCAATGGCTTTGCCATGTTCTTTAATAAAATTGGGGCTATATCAGTTAATTTGATTATTTATTACTCAGTTGCATTCGGTCAAAACTGGCCAGCAGTGCTATTTGAAGATTAATTTTTAAACTTCAAAAATGATATAATTATGAAAACACTCAAAACAATATTCAAAGCAATTAGATGGATTATAGCATTTCTAATTCTAGTGTTTTCGATAGCTACCTTAATGGCAAAAAGTTATGGTCAAACTGTCTGTCTGGTGTTAATCGCTATTCTATTGGTATATTGGCCAGATATGATTCAACGAAATCTAAAGAAATCCACTAATATAGCAGTCAGGATTTTTTCAATCGTCATTTTGATTGCTATAAAACAAGTTGTTTTCAAATCAGAACCAAAATCCGGAATTTATAGATCAAATGAACATAAAAATGTAATATTCTCTATTTATGATTCATGCATGCAAAGTTGGCCTGAAAATACTAAGGACCTATACATTACATCAAAATATGGAAAAGTACATGTCTTAGAATGTGGAAATTCAAGCAATCCACCATTAGTAATGTTTCATGCAGCTTCAATGGGTGCTCATTCTTGGGCTGAGAATCTGGAACCCATAATTGAGAATTACCACATTTTTTCATTCGACAATCCAGGAGAAGGAAATAAAAGTGAGTTGGATGATGTTCTGGTTTTTCCGGCAAATCCAAAAGAAGTTGCAGACCTCTATGAAGCGCTGTTGGATTCATTACATGTTGATAGTGCGGTTGTTTATGGAGCATCTAACGGTGGTTTTATAGCACAGAATCTTGCTTATTATCATCCTGGAAAGGTATCTAAGTTAGCTCTTTTTGGACCGATGGGATTAACTCAATTAACAAAAGGAAGTATTGCTATGATGGCAATAAGTAGCATGTATCCATTTCAGTTTTTACGCAATGCCGTTGCAGATTGGGCTATAGGTACCGCACCTGTTTGTCATGAAAAATACGGTCTTTGGTTTAGTTCGGTAATGAAGGGAAGTATTCCTTCTATTGCACGACCTGTTCCAGTGAATTCTGAACAGAAAAAGTCAATTAATATTCCCGTTTTACTATTTTTAGGAAGCAAGGATAAAATTGTTGGAGATGCTAAGGTAGCTAAAAAAACTGCCGAAGATTATCCAAATATTCAGATTGAAGTACTTGATTCGGGGCATCTAATAGCTGTTGAGCATTTTGAAAAAGTCAATCAAATTGTATCTGATTTTTTAAGTAACAACCTTCGCTGTAAATAACATGAAACAAGTATTAAAATAATTATCATTTTTTACACAAACAAGAATGATTATTTTTTAATGCGGTTCCCCCGCATGAGGCGGGGCTGGCTATACGACCTTTGATAAATACAAAATAAACGTATGAAAACATTTATTGAAATATTGAAAATAACAGCATTTGTTGCAGTTGCCATTACAGCTTCAATTATTGCATCAACCTTAACGGGTAATATTTCTTTAATCGAAATAAAAATAATAACAAGAGAAGCTATTACCTGTTTAATTGTTCTTTTAGCATTTATTTTGTTTTCAAAATATTGGGACAGGGTTAAATCGAAAGATAGTATTCTGCTTAAAGAAAAATCTAAGGGTGTGCAATGGATTAAGGGTTGTGTATTAGGAATCATAATGATTGCTTTAACGAGCTTGATCTTAATATTAGCAGGTTGGATTAATGTTGAAAGACTTGGTAAGTCATTTAAATTTGCTTTACTGCCATTTATAACCATGTTGTTTACATCATTCTGGGAAGAGCTTGTCTTTAGAGGTTTTGCATTAAATAAGCTTAAGACTATTGTTGGAAAACATACATCTGCAATAATTATTGCTTTGATTTTTGGACTGCTTCATTTATTATCGCCATTAAAATCACCAGCTATTGTTGTATCAACAATTTTATCCGGATTAATTTTAAACTATGCATTTCTTAAAAAGCAAAGTCTTTATTTTCCAATGGGGATACATTTTGCATGGAATGCATTTAACAATTTTTTATACGGAAATGTGTTTTTTAGAATTGAATATTACAATACAATTATGGCTGGGTTAAAAAATCCTGAACAGGGATTAGTTGCAATTTCGATAACCTTTATAGCGCTTTTGTATGTTTTGACTTTAAAACCATCTTATAGTATGCAAACATGATATTAAAAGCCCAACGTAATTTATTAGCACATTGGCAACTCACACAAGCCACACTCAGACCAAAACTTGGCAAAGAGCTAACAAATGCCAGCCCTGTTACCGCCTTTAAAGGTGGTTTGGGGTTTGCCCTCCCACAAAAAACATAATAAATTCGTGCTCCGGATCAAGGTCGGTGCTGATTGATAAGATAAAAGATTAGACCTGTAAAAACTTGAAACAGATTGACTTTGAACAATAAATACCAGCTTACAAAACGCAATATAGCAAATGTCGGGGATAATAGTTATTCGGCCATTGTAGTCCGCTTCGACCTTTTGTCCCGGTACCTGTACGTATTATGACAAAGAATTTTGGTTTTATGGGAATTGGGCCTGCAACTGGTGCTGTTTTAGGATTAGCAGTTGGACAATCATTTGAAGATAAATACATCAAAGAAGCAAAAATAAGACCATTGACCGAATCGGATAAAAGTAAACGAAAAATTTCAATAACAGTTTGGTATAGATACACTCACATTGGGTGTTTTTGTTTTTTCTTAATGTATTTTAGGGAATAAAAAAACCAATACAGGTTATAATTACTAACTTTATGCTATTCGAAACATTACGGTAAAATGCGACAGAAGAATAAAATCAGACCAGCCCTTCTGGTTATCGACATCCAAAATTTCTCCTTAAAATTTATTCCTGTTAAGGACATAGAACCTGCTCTGTTCAGGATCAACATGCTAATTGATTTGTTCCGAAAACATAACTTTCCTATTATCCGGATTTATCATTTTAACGAGCAACACGGATTAGAACAGGGGAATGAAGAATTTGAATTTCCAAAATCAGTATCGATAAAACCAGAGGACCACATGGTGGTTAAAACATACCCTGACAGTTTCAACAAGACTGATCTTGAAAAAATATTAAAAGCAAAAGGTTGCAATACATTGTTTATTTGCGGATTAAGCGCAACAGGCTGTGCATTAGCTACCTGGTTTGGATCCTTCAACTATGACTATAAAGCTTTTCTATGTAAAGATGCATTAATGAGTCCTGATAAAGACCATACAACAAACATTGAAATCATGTTTGATGCTGTTGGCTATGATATAATTCAATTAATCCTCGAAAATGCTGATCCTAATTACTGAATAATAAGGTGATAAATAACAAATTAACTAATAATCCCACCGGTAAAGACGGACAGTTTAAAGCACTGTAAATATGGAACACATATTCAAAATAATCCAATCATTAATTGAACCAACAATTGTACTGCTGATTTTAATAATCCTTCTGATTATTAACTCATGGATTTTTAAAAAAATTAAATCAGCAACATCAGGCAAAAATATCATAAAAGGAACGATTTCTTTTTTTCTAGTTCTTTTCGGGGGATTGGTATTTATTCTAATCTTACCAATTGATAAATCTCTAAAAGGACAAATACTGGGCTTCCTTGGAATAATAATCAGTGCAGGTATTGCTTTAAGTTCAACCACTGTTTTAGGTAATCTCATAGCAGGCATTATGAATAATTCCATGAACCGTTTTAGAAATGGAGACTTGATAAAGATTGGAGACTTTCACGGAAGGGTAATTAAAAAGAGTATTTTTCACTCAGAAATTCAACTGGAAGACAGTAATTTCATTACTATTCCAAATCTCTATATAGCTAATAATCCTGTTAAGTTAATACGCAAGACGAATAGCGTGATTTCTGCATCAGTTTCATTAGGATATGACATATCTCGTGACAAAATTGAAAAAGCTTTAAAAGATGCAGCTATTTCAGCTGGATTATCTGACCCTTATGTTTATATTACAAGTCTGGGGGATTTCTCTGTAGTTTACAAAATTCATGGATTTTTAGAGGATAGCAGCAAATATTTTAGTACCAGTTCAATCCTCAATGCCAAAGTCATGGATAAACTTCACGATGAGAAAATAGAAATTGTATCTCCAACTTTTATGAACCAAAGACGTGTTGATGAAAAAGAATTCATTCCAAAACAAGCCATAAATACAGCAGAACCAGTTGATGAAAAATCACCAGAGGATTTAATATTTGATGAAGCTATCAAATCAGAGAAAATTGAAATCAAAAAGAACTATGTTAAAAAGATTGATAAAAAGCAAGAAGTTTTAAAAGAAAAACTAAAGGATTTGAAAGGTGAAAAGGAGATTGAAGAGATAAAATCTATGATTAAGAGAAATAATGAATTGAAAGGGCGTCTTGAGAATAGCATTAAAATACAAATTGAAAGGGATAAAGATTCAATAGAATAAACAAAGTTTTATTACACGAGGTCATACCTAATGCGGGTGATGTAGTAAATTTACAGTGAGAACATTAATAAACATATTAACGGTATGGAAGGTCATCCCCCTGAAACCCTTACTGCACATACCGTCGGGTAGTTAGGTCTCATGTGCCACCCTCCCAAGCGTTTTAAACCTCTACCGATGACTAAAAACTATCGATTTCAAAATATAGTCCGCTCGAGAATAGCAACCTTTGACATCTTTGATATTGGTTTGCATAAACACCACATAAATGCAATGCTCGAATTTGATGTCACGGATAGCAGAGCAAAACTAAGAGATCTGAGGAAAAAGGGAACTACGATTTCGTTTAATGCATGGCTTATAAAAGTTATTGGGAGTGTCCTGCAAAAACACCCAGAAGCAGCAGCATATTTCTATAACAAGAAAAGGCTTATAATCTTCGATGAAATTAACGTTTCAATGATAATAGAAAAGAAAATAGGAGACTCAAAAGTACCGATCCCACTTGTTATTGAAAGAGCAAATGAAAAAACTGCTGAAGAAATTACTCAAGAAATTGAAAATGCTAAAAGTCAGCAATTAAAGCCTGATGACGTTGTTTTAAAAAAACAATCAACCGCATATCAAAGATTGTATTACCACCTACCGGGATTTGTTCGAAGACTTTTCTGGAAATTACTTCTAAGAAATCCAAAATCAGCTTACAAAACAATGGGGAATGTAGCAGTAACCTCAGTTGGGATGATGGGCAAAATTAATGGTTGGTTTATTCACAAATCAGTTCATCCGATTTCCTTCGGTGTAGGATCAATCCTTAAAAAGACTGTAGTCATTGACAATGAAATAAAAATCAGAGAGATTTTAAACATGACAATTCTGATTGACCATGATGTAATAGATGGTGCACCAATGGTTCGATTCCTGGATGACCTGACAAATTACTTAGAAACCGGAAAAGAAATAAATAACGCGAACGCCTGACACTGACGGCATAATTAAAGCAGTATAAATCAAAATTACAGATTTCACAATGGTTGTATTAAATATTTTAATTTTATAATTTTTAATATATAACAGA
>JAFGOZ010000283.1 GCA_016926235.1 Bacteroidales bacterium
AATGTATATTTATAACTACAGATTAATACCTGTTTATTTTTGTACACTATACTCCGGAATCATTGTACACTTTGCCCGGAATACTCATCAATTACCACTAAAGACTTTTTCTGCATGGGATTTCCCTTTTATTTTTATGTTTTAATTCAATTTTCTATTTCATTGTCCATCGCACTGTCGCTTGTTCGCTTGCGGCTAAAGGTCGGCGGTATGCGCAGCCTGCCTGCCGGCAGGCTGGTTGCGTATGACCGGCCTTGGATGCAGTATTAATAAATAGGCTTATCGTGTTTTTCAGCTTGGAACACAACCAGTTAATATTGATTTAGTTATACATTTATTTCGGATTGGTCTGATATTGGTATTTCAAACCATTATTATCTTCCCCGTCACCATAACCTACAGGCAAATTCCAAACAGTACCTTTACTGAATTCAATGGTAAGGAAAATAACAGTTCCTTTATCTCCTTTCATCATTCCTCTTCCCCTGCCCATAAGATCACTAACGAATATGACCGTATAATTACCTTTAAAAACTTCACCAGTCTTTGGATTTGTAGCTTCAATTTTCCCCTGACCGGTTGAAACTTCCAAGTTGCAGGTTATTACGCTTCCGTCTGTTAGTGAATATAGTTTTCCTGGGATCATTGTAGCAAAGCAGTGCAGACTATTAAACAGTAAAAGCATAAGTGAAAGAATCAACAATTTACTTTTCATGGCTTTAAGTATAAGTTTTAATTATATATTAGAATGAATATTATATTACTATTCACATATGAATCGTACTAATATTGTATGCAACGGTGGCGGCAGGCAATTATTTCAGTTTATATTTGTCAAATATGTGATCAATCAATTTATCTGACAATCTGAATCCTTTGTTTACAAGTCTGAACAAGACCTCAAGAACATCTTTTATGAGACCTTTCTTTTCAGCTAACAGTATTACTCCAATTGTACCTATTATGTCAATATTCAAAGACTGTGCTATTTTTCTTCCTTTTATTTCGTCTATTATCAGGGTTGAATTTTCTATCTCAAGTGCTAATGCAATTGAACTCGCTTCTCCTTTATCAAGTCTCTCTTCTAGTTCAGCCTGTTTTTGATTATTCTTTACCTTAAAAATCATTATCCAATCTGGCAAAGGAAATCCATATTCTGTAAAAACTTCCTTTGTAATGATAATCTGACTATATAGACTTCTTAATATCTCGAGTTGGTTGATTTTTGATAAAGCTATAAGACAGCTTGTATCGGAGATAATAATTTTATTCATTGATAATTTTCTCTATATCATCTGTTGTCTCCCCAAATATAGAGACTCCATACAGACCAACGGTTTCAATAAATTCTCTTTTTGTAATCCCAACCATGTCAGCTGCCTGTCCTGAAGACATTATCCCCTTATCATAAAGATGCGCAGCCAATTGCATCTTTACAGCCTTTTCATCCACTGAATCAGGTATCTGTACTGTTAATGTTTTCATAATTAACATATTAAACTCTTTACAAAGATATTTAAATTCATTGTAATAATTGTGTAGTATCTGTTTTTTTTGCTTACCGCTAAAGGCCGGCGGTATTAAACGTTGGGGAGTTCGGGCTACGTCCGTATCCCCCATTACAAAAGTTGATGCGAAGCAGAACGCCTGCATAACCACTTATACCCCAATGTATTATGTCGCAGGTTAGTGGTAGATATTTATTTGATTTCAATACTTTGGATTGTTTGTTTGAAATTTTCAATAAATAAATCTAAAGTCTCCTCCTCAATAGTCAATGCTGGATCAATTCTAATAACTTCTGCATAAGGTCTTTTTAAGAGAAGAAATCCTCTTTTATACATTTCATCAATAACCATTTCAGCATTTTTAAAAAGCTCAATTCCGAGCATAAATCCCCGGCATCTAATTTCTTTAATTATTGAAGAAGTGTTTTTTATTTCAATCAATCGTTCTATAAGATAATTGCTTAATCTGTTGCAACGTTCCAGCAGCTTATCTTCTTTTATAGTACTAATTACCTCATTAGCTACAGACGCACCCAAGGGATCATTCTGGTGAGACTGGGAATATAAAAAGGAAGTTTTTCTTAATCTATCTGCTATTTCTTTTGATATACTGACAGCACTTACCGGGTACCCATTCCCTATTCCTTTTCCCATAGCTATAATATCAGCCTGAATATTATAGTGTTGAAATCCGAACCATTTACCTGTACGTCCAATTCCTGTAGTAATTTCATTGGCAACAATGATGCCTCCATTGCCAGTTATTTTTTCTGCAATTTTATTTATCAGTTTTTGAGGTGGGAATCTTACTAGCCCGGATGAACTACCTGGTTCAAATAAGAAAACTCCTATATCATCAAAAGGTATGTTTTTAAAACTTTCACACGCTCCAATACAACCGTCATTCGTTTCATTACATGAACATTCTAGCCTATTGTATATATAATTATTTTTATTATCTTTTTTGCTCGCCTCACCATAGGCTCCGAAAAATGAATCAGAGAAATAGAGCATAAGTGGTTTTTCTGTCACTGTTTTTGCTATCCTAACCGCATATTCAACGGCCTCACTTCCTGAACATAAGAATTCACATTTCCCATCTCTTTGGTTTGTAATATCAAGAATATTTTGAGCAGCTTCTTCAATTATCGGATGGCTATAATTAAATCCTGAATGGATTATCTTATTAATTTGAGATTGAATAACATTATTAATCCTTGTATGACAATGTCCAAGGCTTGTAGCCCATACACCCGATTCAAGATCAATATATGTATTTCCTTTGGAATCTTTAATATGACAGTTTTTGGCTTCGATTATATCATCTATTTTTCTAATATGTCCTGTTGACCAAATAATGTTTTTCATTTTTATTGTTTTCTATGTGCTATTTTGTGCGCTGTATTTGCCGCAAACGGCCGGCGGTATGCGCATCCTGCCGCAGGCAGGCAGGTTGCCGATTCAGGGGGCTTACTTGTCGGGTTAATGAAATGATTATTAAATGAGCTGCAAATAAAACAGGCACAGCATCCCGCATTGCGTATGACCGCATGTTAGGCGTAGGTTATTTATTTTTAATGCTTTGAAGAAATTCCTCTGCTGACATTACAGGTATGGTTGATTCCTTAAAATCTTTAGCATTTCTTGTCAGGATAATGTCA
>JAFGOZ010000284.1 GCA_016926235.1 Bacteroidales bacterium
TGACTCATTAAAAATCCAGTGAAATACCTCGGCAGTTCCCGATGAGCTTAATTGAGTTTCGTTAATATCGGAACAGAATTCAGTTTCGCCTTCGATGAGAATTGTTGGTTTATCGGGAGATTCAAAAACAGTAACATTCACTGCATTTTGGCTGGGCTTTGAGCAGTCTTCGCTGTTAACTACAACCACAAAGTATTCTCCCGAAACGCCAGCCTTTAGAATATTTGAAGCAAATTCTGCCTGGTGTAGGCCGTTTCGATACCAATAGTATTGTAAGGTTTCATCGTTGTAAATACTGAAAGTTATGGTGTCGCCCAAGCAAATAACCTGGTCATCGCCCGGAACAATTTGTGGCACCGCGGGTACACCTACAATTTCGATTTCTATTGTGTCTGATTCTATGTTTTTACACAAACTTGCATTGTTTACAACTGTAATTGAGTACATACCTGAATCGGTTGCAAAAACTGCCCCGGCGTTGCCAATAATTACCGAATCTTTATACCAGTAGTAAGAATACCCGCTTAATACAGGAGTTGTAAGTTTGCAGGTATCGCCTTTGCACAGCCTGTTGTGGTAACCTTCTTCTATTGTTATCTGCGGGGTAGGCGGGTTCTCTGAAACAGTGATAAGGGCAGACTCTTCTGAAATACAATTGGCTGTGTTGGTTTCTATTTCAAGGCTGTAGGTATTAACAGAAGCTACATCCTTAATAATCAGAAAGGTGTCGGAAACACCCAGATTATCATTGTTTTTCTGCCAGCGGTAAGTACAGTCGACAAAATAAGGTGCGACCAGAATTGTGCTATCGTTCTGGCAAAATTGGGTGTTATACGATGAATTGGCTAAATCAATATTGAACTGGGAATATTCAACAACTTCTGCGATTTTCATATCAGTGTCTGAACAACCATTGTTAGCAGTAATGGTAAGTGTTACAGAGGTTGTTTCGTCAAACTTTTCATTAACAGTTCCCTGGTAAAGCGATGAGTCGCCGTTGCTGTATTTCCAGAGCCAGGAAGCAACCACTACCTGAGAAACATCGGATTGGTCAGCCATTACAGAGGTTTCTCCCTTGCAGACTGGGTCAACTGTAAATGCTGCTGTTGGCGAGGGTTTTACAATAACTTGGTGGGTTCGGCTTGCACTGTCACCCGATTCGGTGTAGGCCCAAAGTGTTACTTCGAATGTATCGGCTGTCTGGTAGAGATGGATTGGGTTTGTGGGGTTTTGTTCAGTGGAGGTTGTGCCATCTCCAAAAAACCATTTTCTGGCAATAATTGTATCGGTTGTAACTGATGTGTCTGCAAAGGTTGTGGGAGTTCCATAGCAAACAGCTGTGTCATAATTAAAATCGGGGCTGACATCATTAATAATGAATGTGTCAACTGAAGACCATGTTCCACCAATCATACCGGAAGAAACAGCTTGAACGCCCCATAAATATTCATTAACGGGCAATGAGTCTAAGATAAAAAAATTATTTACTGAAGCGTTTCCCCGTTCGGGAATATATCTAAAGCCTGTTGCTGTATCACTCATTGGAGAGACGATGTCAAAATCAGAACCCTTGGTAGCAACCCAAACATTATAGGTTACGCCCTTCTCATTTACAGGTGTCCAGCTTAAACGAATTCCATACCCTTCTGTTTGAGTACTTAATTCAGTGGGGCTATCTAGTTGAGTGGGGGAGTAATTTCCGTTATTTGTATATTTTAAAACCACCTCTCCAGTTGGAGTTCCCAATCCACTAGATATAAAATCAGGGTCTCTGTCATTGTTTAAGTCAGCCACATCGGTTAAATATGGCCCTTTTGAAAGTGGTTCAAAGAAATTAGTATTTAATTCTATGTAATCCCCTCCTTCATAGAAATATACTTTCTTGATATTAACACTACTTTTCCCTGATAATAGGATATCCAAGTCATGATCACCATCAAAATCTATCCATTGGGCCTTTCCTTCAGATATACCTCTTAAAATAAAATTCATTTCAGAAAAACTATGCATACCATCATTTCGGTATATTTTTGTGTAATTATTTCTATATTCATCAAAACCACATATTAGTAAATCTAAATCACCGTCATGATCGATATCTCCTAAATCGGCTGAACCATTTGAAAGGTTTTTAATAAAAGCCCCACACGCAGTAAAAATGCCTAAATTATTATAGTAAATGACGGAAGCGCTCGAATCGGCGACAACTAAATCAATCTGCCCATCTGAATTTAAATCACCCACTACAGATGCCGGATAACCTAAGTCGAAATCGGTTATGCTTTGTGATAAATTAAATGAAGTATCATTATTGTTTTCATAAATCCAAATACCTGTAACAGATAAAGTGTTTTTTCTCCCTCCTACGAGTATTATGTCTAAATCTCCATCGTTATCAATATCGGCCCAATGGCAGTTGCCAAAACGGAGGCTTTGTAAACCAAAATCCTTTTCTGTGAAATTCCAATTGCCTTCGTTAATAAAAACTAAAGAAGATATAGCACCCTCAATTTCACCCATAGCCAATAAATCCAAATCTCCATCATTATCAAAATCCCCCCAATCAAATCCACATTTTTTGATAACAGGTAAATTATTAATTTTTGTACTAAAAACTCCGGCATCATTTTGTGCAAGAATAGTAGAACTAAAACCTCCGGCTGAAAAATCTAAATCACCGTCTATATCAATATCTGCTATCTTTAAATATGGATTATCAGGGTTTAAATTAGTGACATTTATGTCTATTTCTCCTTCTGAGAAGATTTCTTTTATTTGAAAACTTTGCTCTAAAGAGAAGGCCGAAGCCTTATAGACGCCATCAATGGCTTGTACTTTGTAGAAGTAAGTACCTGCATCAAGCCCTGAAAACTTGAAAGTATTGTTTTTACCGCAATTGCCAATTCTGCATAATAACTGAGTGCCTGTTGATAATCTGGCATCTGCTCTCTTTAAATCGGCCTGACCTGATGAGGAGCCAATGCTAATATTATAGTTTAAACCATTAATTCCTGATTCGGAATCATTACTCTTTTTCCATTGTATAGTTACTTCATTTCCTCTGGTTGAATAAGTAAATACAGATGGAGTCGAAGGTATTGAATTCCCTAAATCCCTATTATTCAAAAATATTTTTGCAAATTCTATATCTCCGGGCCCCATACCTGATATCATCAAGTCCAGGTCGTTATCATTATCAAAATCGGCCCAATCAATATAGCCTTCTTCTGCCGCGCCTGCTACTATATTTTCGACTTCAATAAATGTACCATCGCCATTATTTTTATAAATCAAAGCTGTCCTGTTCCATCCTTCGTCAAAATACCTGCCAACAGTAGCTATATCTAAATATCCATCATTATTATAATCGCCCCATCGACAGCAACCTCGAGACATGCCCTGCAGTCCTGCATTAACTTCAAGAAATTCGTCATTGCCATTATTTTCATATATCGATAATACAAAACTATTGTCAATCAATTTTTGACCATTTATTAATAAATCCAGGTCGCCATCGTTGTCAAAATCGCCCCAATCAAAGTAACCATTATAAATAATTGGAAGACCGGTATCCAATTCTTCAAAAATTAAGTTTCCTTGATTTTTATATAATGTTGTATAAAGGTTTCCATCAATAGTTCGTCCGCTTATTAAGATGTCCATTAAGCCATCGGTATTATAATCAGCTATTGAAATTGAAGGATTTACACCCATATTTTTAATACCTGTTTCAACTTCCGTAAACGTCAAATCTCCATTATTTAAATAGCATTTAGTTATTACCTCATTTGTTAGCATATCGTTGCCACAAACAATAATGTCTTTTAAACCGTCATTATCTAAGTCAACACATTTGGCGTTTCCCTGCTCAACTTGTGTTAATCCAGCAGCTACTTCAGAAAAAACATTTGAGCCCTGGTTTTCAAAGAGTTTTGTCATGCCAGGGGAAACTATTCCTGCTACCAACAAATCCAGATCACCGTCATTATCAATGTCGCCCCAATCTTGATTAATAGTGTTTTGTCCGGAAATATCAGTTGGTATTTGTGTAAAAGAACCAGATCCATTATTAACATGAATTCTATCATTCAGAAATACATCCATATCTCCATCTGAGTCACTATCGATTATCGAAAATGGATAGTATGTTCCTGAAAAAACCTGGCTACTTTCAGTAAAGGTGTGTATGCTTACTTCATAATCTTCCGTTTCGCCATATGTGTAATTTCCACACGGGGTATTATAAAAAGTACCATAAGCACACCTTATTCGAAGTCTTGTTTTAACAAACGGATTATCGGAAGGAACTGTAAATGGAATAGAGTTTGTCTGATAAGTGGCTGTTGAATGAACATATCCTAAATATTCATTTGCATCATCAAAGTCACCATCATTGTTATAATCTAACCAGGCATAGTAATAGTTGGAACTGAAATTGCCACTGGTGATACTAAGATTGTAACTATTCCCAACAATTAGCTCAGTGGTCAGGTTATCATAAAGGGTATAAGTTGATCCTGAGCACCCAGTTGAATTATTTGAAAGGGTATTTAATACAACTCCATTAATGAAATCAAAAGAACAACCAGATGTATGATTTACTGCGCAATAGTCCTGGCAGTTTGTAATCTTGAGAAATGCAATGGTAACTATGAAAACAACAGCGGGTTTCATTTGAGACTGATTTAATATGAGCATAATATACAAAACAATCCTCTAAAAGCCAACGAATTATTGATAAATGCATAAAAATGTTACTCAATTATCAGATGTTCGGTCCAAACCTTATTTTCTGCAATAATACGCAGTGTGTATATTCCGGTTTTTAGGTTTGGATTTTGTTCAGTTCCGATACGATAGGCAGATTTCTCAATTTTCTCAGAAATGATTTTCCTTCCGGTAATGTCTAAAATTTCCAGGGAGATATAGCCATAATAACTTCCTTCAAAATCGATATTAAAAATTCCCTGACTTGGATTAGGGAAGAGTATGATTGATAAATCTGGAGGAGTATAACCGGCTAATTTAAATTTTGTTTTTTCAGTAATAAATGTATCTGCTATGGCTGTGCATCCTGAATCATCAGATATCTCAAGACTTATAAAAATTGTATCATTTTCCAGATTTTCAATTGAACCAATCATTAAAATCTTATCTGTTTCATCCTTAACAATTTCATTGTCAATATACCAGCGATAAGTTGATACATTGTTGTTTGAACAGCCAACATAACAAATTGTAGGTCCGAATATGGTTAGTTTTGGTTTTTCAATGTCTGACTCAAAAGTAAGATCGATTTCATCTGATTCTTCAAAACAGCCTCTGTTTTCCGGATTAACAGAAGTTACAAAATATCTCTCTTCTTCCAAAATTCCGATTAATGTTTTACTGGTAGAATCAAACCATTTTTCATTGCTTCGATTCCAGTAATAGTCGTAATTTGGATTAAAGTTTGTTACTTCGAGAATAACCTGGTCAAAGGGGCATCCGTTTGGTGTCTGGTTTTCAATGACTGGAACCGTTGGGTATTCAGCAACAGTAACCACAATGGGAGAACTGTATGCACTGCATCCGGATGAGTTTATAACTTCAAGTAAATATTCTCCGGCCTCATAAACATCAATATCTGCTAAAGTTTGGTCTGGTATAGCACCTAAAATATCATGCCATTGGAAACTGAGTCCGGTAGGAGAGCTATTCAGACTTAATCTGACGGTGTTTCCATCACAGATATTTGTACTGGATTGGTTTCTGATTGCAGGTGTAGCTGGATTCTGATTTACAGTTACACTAACAGCTTCAGATTGTGCTGAGGCGCAATCCTGGGTGTTAATAACAGTGAGCCTGTAATTTCCTGCACTTTTAACAACGATCTCCTTTTCTGAATCTTCATATCCGCTTACAGACCAAATGTAATCTTTATAACTGGTTGTACCTATCATCCTGATTATTAAAGAGTCGTTTTGGCAGAATGTTGTATTTCCAATACTTTCTAAAACTGGTGTTGCCGGAGATGGTCTGACTATCAGTATTTTCGAATTTACACTTATGGCATTGCAGTCATGCTCATTAATAATTCTTACTGTATATGTGCCGGCTTGTGAAGCATCTATGCTGTCGGCAGTCTCGGCAGGTACAATGTCACCATCTTTTAGCCACTGGTAACTAAATTGGGGATTATATGGAACCCTTAACTTACTGCTATTGCCATTGCAGATATTAAGCGAGCTTTCATTTTCAATCAGATAACCTGTTGGTTCAGGATAATGTATAATGACAACGGTATCGGAAGAGAGTGAACTGCAATGATAAACCGTATCTGTAACTTTGGCAATATATACTCCTCTTTCTTTTGCAAATTTCTCATGCGATGAGGTTCCGGTAGATTGGTTATCAATGAGCCAGTCGAAATGAAGTGCCGGATTATTTGTAACATCAAGTAAAATACTGTCACCAGGACAGAAATAGAAAGTATCTTTTACTGCATTAATCATCGGAACATCTGGTACAGGATTAAAAGTTATCTGTTTGTTGGAACTTGTAGTTGAACATAGTAATCCACTAATATTTGTACTATTCTGAACATATAAGGAATAATTTCCGGAAATATTTGAAACAGTTAATGAATCAGAGGTTGCTCCCGGAATCTGAACTCCATCCAGATTCCACCTATAAGTATAGTTTGCGTTGGTTTCAGCGGGATACAGAATAACACTATCACCCAGGCATTTAATAATATTACCAACAGGAATTATTGCTGATGGTGGATTAGGTGCTATGTAAACATTACTTGCATAGGAATCAAAACAGGAATTTGTAGCCGTAACAATCAGAGTAACATTATAGGTTCCAGTATCAGTATAAATATGACTGGTATTACCAATTTCGTCAGAAGTTTTGGAATTTCCAAAATTCCACAGATATGAACTTACGGTGATATTGCTGGTATTTGTATTATCAGTAAAATCAGATACTGTGTTTAAACACACCGGCTCAGAAGAATACTCTGCCTGAGGTTTGTATTTTACAAATACCTCAGCCGAATCGGTTTGTTCAGTAAACTCTGATACAACTGTTAGTTTTACAGTATAGGTGCCACCAGTATCATAGGTGTGTGTTGGGTCCTTAAGGGTGGAATTGGAGCCATCGCCAAAATCCCAGAAATAGTTTACTATAATATCTTCACCAAGAACTGTTGACTTATCTTCGAAAGTTGTTGGTTGCCCAGCACAAGTTGTATCAAAAGTAAAATCTGCATCGAGAGTAGAAACATAAAATGTATCAATAAAAGACCATGGTCCTCCTGAAAATGACTGATCAATAGCCTGTACACTCCAATAATATTTACCGGGTTCTAATCCACTAACCTTCCAGCTGTGTCCATAAGATGCATTTCCAGGTTGAGGTATATATCTGTAACCAGTTGACAAGTCCGATTCGGGTTGAATAATTTCATCACAATCAATAGTTGTTCCTAAACGAATATTGTATGAGTAACCATATTGGTTATTTATCTTATCCCAATTTAGAAAAATATCTAACCCATTTTGTTCAAAGGACAAATTTTGAGGAGCACTATTTACTCTTTCGCTTGTACCCCAATTGTTATAAAGTATACAGGTTTGAAGTGGACTCATAAACCCATAGACTATATCAAGTCCTTTTTGATTATCTAAATCTGCAAAAACAATAGGAATATTATCGTGTAGCAAGTAGCCACTAAAATCTACCTAGATTCCGCAAGTAAATTGTTGAAAAAAGCTGTAAAGCTTACTGCATTTGGGCTTTACAGCTAAGGTATTTTCACCTAAATTGGTGTTGCTTACAAAATACCGATATGAAAATACTAAATAGTGCGCCAATTTCTCCATTTGGGGGCTTAAACTTTGTTCTCAAAGAATTCGACAATCTTAAAATTGATCAGATATTTAAAGATAACCTTCCTAAGCTATCATCAAACAGCAAATACAAATGGAAAGATATCCTATATTCTTTTTGGTCGATTTACTTTTGTGGAGGAGAAAGCATAGAAGATTTAGGTCATAATTTTAAAAACTTTTTGTGTGACATTCCTTATATGAATGTACCAAGTCCTGACCGAATATTAAGTAGATTTAAGGAACTTTCGGTTCCAAAGTCTTTTCGAAAGAGTCCCCGAGGGAAGGCCATTAACGAGTTGAGCGAAAATAAAGCACTAAACTCATTAAATATTAAGCTACTAAAGAAACTTAATCCTAAAAAATATACTCGTAATGACCTAACACTGGATTACGACAATACGATTATTTATACCGAAAAGGCAGATGCAAAAAACACTTATTTAAAAGCTTTTGGATATCAGCCGGGAGTAGCGATTATAGGTAACGATATTGTTGGTGTTCAAAATAGAAATGGCAACAGTGTTGCTTACGCTTTACAGGATGAAACTTTAAAAGTAATTTTTGAAAACCTTAAATCAGAAGGGGTTCAGGTAAAAAATTTTAGAGCTGATAGTGCATCTTACAATTTTAATATCCTGAGTCTGGTTAACCAATATGTTGACAACGTGTTTGTTCGCGTAAAAATGAGCGAGAGTGTTTATGAAGTTATTAACTCTATAGATAAATGGACGCAAATAGACACGAAAGATGGTAGAACATTATATAGAGGTTCCGCAGTTTTTACACCTTTTAAGAAAACTGCTAAGGAGCAAAATAAAAAAGAGCTGCTTAAAGAATATAAAATTGTTGTTACAAAAGAAGCTAATTGCGATGGACAGCTTAATATGTTTACCAATGAAGCTTGTGTATATGGTTGTATTATGACTAATGATTTCACTAAAACAGATGACGAAATTGTATTCTTTTATAATCAAAGAGGAGCGACAGAACGAGAATTTGATGTACTGAAAAATGATTTTGGTTGGCAAAACCTACCTTTCTCAAAGCTTGAGCAAAACACAGTATTTCTAATACTTACTGCTATATGTCGTAACTTATATAACTATATTATTAGTCACTTCTCTAAAATATATAAACACCTAAAATCTAATTTCAGAATTAAGAAATTCATCTTTCGTTTTGTTTGTATACCTGGCAAATGGGTGAAATCGGGTAGAACTATGAAGTTAAGGCTGTATGGCTCTTTGGCCTTTAAGACATAGCCTAAAGAAATATTGAACAGCCAAATCTTACTATTAAACAAATTAACAAAGTGTGCCTTTGATATAAAAACCTATGCCTTAACCGTTTGTCTCAAGAGAATCAAACCCCATTCTGTTATAATTTTTTAAGTAAAGAAGCAAAACGTCCAAAATACCACCACGAAAAGGAAGGGAAATAATACTTTGTCGCACAATAAGTCCAACTATTTAGGCTTGTATTTATTACTTGCGGATTTTAGGATCTATTGTGTAGGTGTCAACGATTTCTTCATTTTCAACAATATAAACTATTATATAATTAACGTCTGGATTGTCGCTTGAATAAACAATAATATCTAAATCACCGTCATAGTCCCAATCTGCCCAATAATTACCAACCCTATCCCAACTTTGTAACCCAAGATTAGCCTCATTAAAAATCCCATTATCATTAATGTAGATCTTTGAATATTTATTTTGGAAGCTGTCTACTCCGGTCAGGAAAATATCAGGTTGTCCATCAAGATTAAAATCTCCTTTATAAATTTTTGACATTTTAAATATTAGTCTTCCGAGTTTATCGTTCGTAATTGGAATTTTGTTAAAATTGAAGTTACCCTGGTTCTTGTATAAATAAATGCCAGGACTATCCAACGAGTCTGTACCGTATATTATAATATCGTTATCCAGATCACCATCGAAATCTCCTGCAACAGCATCACAGAATATGAACCCTTCTATATTATGTTCTGCAAGGGTGAAATTTGTGTCTCCTTGATTTTCATACAATAATGTTGTTAGTGGGCGTGGGAATACTTTAGTATCCTCGCCAGATGTTAGTAAATCCTTATCTCCATCGTTGTCAAAATCAGCAAAAAGGGTAAAGCCATCGTTAAGATTATAGAACCATATGGAACTATCATGAACGAAATTTGAACCAACTCTTTGGACTAAAAACGCGAGACTATCGAATTCCCTGGAAATTAAAAAGTCAATATCATTATCATTTCCAAAATCTACTGGTTCAATGTCATCTATGTCATATAGCCCAAATTTAATGTTAAGATTCATAGTATCTTCGTTCCAGGATACATAACCATTCGTGTTAGTAATAATTCTTAAAGTATCATCAATAGTAAAGAAGATATCTTGGTCATTGTCCATGTCAAAATCCCACCAAGCGGCAGCTTCGGCATGAATTGTCTCAACAGCACAATAATTATCAAATTGATCATCAATAGTAAAGGTCTGTTCAAAAGCGAAAGTTGAACCTACTCTACTGTTATCAATTGCCTGTACGCTCCAATAATATGTTCCGGGCGACAGATTTTTTATGATCCAGCAAGTATCCTGAATATATCCTGGAACAGATATAAGTCTTTTCCCGGAAGGAATAACTGAATGTGGGCTCACAATATCATCTCCCTGACTTACTGTTCCAATATAAATGTTATATGTAAGAGATTTCTGGTTTGTTGTATTATCAGTTGATGGATTCCAATTAAGTATAACGCCAGTTCCAAAAACATTCGAAGATAGATTTGTTGGAGCTGTAGGGGCTGTATTCTGTATAAGACTCTCGTTTTTATATATTTTAGTTGAAAAGGCACTGAAAGCCATCGATACATAGCGTGATCCATTCAGAACAATATCTAAATCATTATCATTATCAAAATCTCCGAATTCGCAATTATTAATTTTATACGTTCCTGTTGTAAATGGTAGAGCCGATAATGAGTCATTTGAATGATTAATAAAAAATGAGTTGTTGCTATTTATACCTACAAAGAAGTCCAATAAACCATCATTATTAATATCTCCAAATTCAACGCCATTTACAGAGCCAGCAGGAAGATTTGCATCAGACTCGTGGAATGATTCTCCAGTATCATTAATATACAAGATAAGTTCAGAACTTAGACCATTCATTCCATTTAATAAAAGATCTGGATAACCATCTTCATTAAAATCGCCCCAGGCAAAATTTGTACCTTCCATGTTTCTAAATTGATATGGATGTGGGGAATAGCTGCCGTTTTCATTTTCCAGCAAGATAGTAAAGGTATTACCGTTATTATCGTTTCCACTTAGAAAAACATCAAGGTCACAATCAACATCAAAGTCAATAAATTGAACCTCTCCCCAATATATACCGGGAAGTTCAATACCACTATTAGTAAATACCCCATTATTATTTGTGTATATTGAAGTTGTTGCTACACTTGCACCATTTAGGCCACAAATTATTAGATCATAGTCGCCATCGTTATCATAATCCCCCCAATCAAGACTTCCACTTTCAACATATTCAAAATTTGCAGTTTGTTGTAAGGAGAATGTATGATTACCGGAACCGTCTATATTATCCAGGCGATAAATTCCTGTATAGTTTGAACTATTCCTTCCAGTAAAAACATAATCAGGATCTCCGTCATTATCATAATCGAACCATTTATGTGTGCCGTCTCCAATGGCGGTAAAACTATTTGCCGTGGAAAAAACGCCGTCGTCATTTCTACAAAAGACTCCTCTGAAAAAAGATAGTGTTGTGGAATATCTACCAGAAATACTTAGATTCATATCTCCATCCTGATCAGTATCTACCCATCGTGATGTACCTGACGAAGAGGGTTGGGTAGTATCATATTTAGCATAAATTGCATCGTTTTTTATGAATACTGTATAATCCTCAACTTCGCCATAAGCAAATGGCCCGCATGGATCTTGATTTACTACATTCCAAACACATAAAACCCTTAACCTGGTTTCACCTCCCAATGATGTATCAGGCACTGTAAAACTTATTGAATTGATTTGATTGGGAGCTGTTGTTATAAACTCTCCAAGCTTTTCATCAGATCCATAAAAATTTCCATCCCTATTATAATCAATCCAGGCCATATAGTGCATGTTTGAATAAAATGGACTTCCAGTAATATAGATTGAAAAGGTCGAATCTTTTGAAAGAGTAGTTGATAAGTATGTATAATTGTTATAGGTTGGATTTGATATGCCTCCAGTATTTAGATTTGAAATATCTTCTAATTCAACCCCATTTATATAGGTATCATAAATAGGACCATAAGTTGAAGTGGGCACACAATACTGGCCCAAAACACTAACAGAAAGGATAAACAAAAGCCCCAAAAGACTAACAGGCTTAAATGTGAGAAAAGATTTCATGTGGTTTGATTTACAATTATTTACGTAAATAATCAAAAAAAGTTATAGATAAAACTGCACCAAATATTTTGTTGTATATAGTATACAATTTACAACTTCAAGGTAGCCGTTTCAAAACAGAGTATCAACAATTTCAGGGCATTGGTCAATTTAACGATTTTAATCATCTTAATAAAAAGTATTCTCTTGTATGTTATGATTTTGTAACTTGGTTTTAAAATCACAGTCAATGAATCGTCAATCTACTATTAAACAAGCAGTTTACAAGCATTGTGTATTTTTATTACTATTCTTTCTCGGCAGTACACAATTAATAGCTCAAAAATATTCATTTACAAGTTTCTCAATTAAAGATGGATTACCCAATTCATCAATAAGTGTGTTGTACCAGGATTCCCGCGGTTTAATATGGATTGGAAGCCAGGGCGGTGGCCTTTGTCAGTACGATGGCTATAATTTTTATCCTCTTGAAATTGATGATGCCTCAAAAACAACCAATATTTTCGATATAGCTGAAGATACTCTGGGCAGAATATGGTTTAGCGCCGATTCCGGTTTGTTTATCTTCGATGGTGAAAAATTAAGCCAGCCAATCACATATAATGAAACTGGTAAAATCGGGAAATTATTTTGTGAAAAGTCCGGCCTTATCTGGTTATTGACTAAAGATAAAGGAGCGCTTCGGGTTAACCCCGCGAGCCAGGTAAAGATTATTGAAAAATACGGTATCGAATCCGGCTTGAAGTCAAATCATTACATCGATATTGAAGAAGATCTTTTTGGCAGATTCTGGTTGGTTTCCGACAGCAATCTTACAATATTGGATCCTGCTCAGGAAATGAATACTATTGATCTGGGATTGAAATATGCTATTCCTCCGGTTAAGATTACTGCAATTGATGCGGCAAGTTCGTCAGAAATATGGATTGGCACTGCAAATAAAGGAGTTATTTTACTGTCGTATGACTCGTTATCATGTTACGAAAAAAGAAGCTATAACAGCTATTTCTATGATATCGATGATAATATTCTTTCAGTTACTGTTGATAAAAGCGATAATGTATGGATTGGTACAGATGATAACGGTCTGATTTATATCGATTATCCTTTTGTAAAAATACTGGCAGCTGAGAATGGACTTGAATCAAACATGGTTACCGATATCCTGGAAGATTCTGAAGGGAATGTCTGGTTTGGAACACAAAATAGTGGAGTTAAACTTTTTGCCGGTTGGCAATTCATTCATTACGATTCAAAATCAGGACTGCCTGACAATGCTATAAGCTCTATTGCTCAGGACAGAAGTGGGAACTACTGGTGCACCGGTAGCCTGGGACTGTATCGTTTTGCAAGAGATAACGACAGATTGGAGTATGTACAGAATGTAATGCTTGATGATTTTGAAAATGTCGATATAAACCGAATACTGTTTCTTACGGGAAATAATATAATTTTTGGAACAGCTTCAGATGGAATTCTATTAATCAGAGATAATAAGGTTTATCATTATAATGAAACTCAAGGATTGGCAGGAAATGAGGTAAACTGTCTTTATGCTGATACCAGTAAAATCTGGATAGGAACAGGGAAGGGTTTATCGCTGCTGACTAAAGACACTCTAATGGATTTGACACATAAGCAAGCTTCACTTGCAAATGGAGTTAATGCTATTGTTCAGGATAAAAAAGGGAATGTATACCTGGGAAGCAATAATGGTATTGTTGTTCTAAAGGGTGAAGAAGTCTTGCGGTTTGGTAAAGCAAATAATTTAATGCATGTTCGAATAAACTCATTGGTTTTGGATGAGAAAAACAACCTCTTTGTTGGAACGCTGGGCGGTGGAATATATACATGTTCTGTAGATAACATTTCGGGAAATACACTTTTCAAGACTTTTGCCGGAGATGGAAAATTGTTGTCAGATAATGTTTTTTCTATGGCAAAATTTAAGGATACTTTGCTTGTTGTCGGCACCGATAAGGGAGCTAATATAATAGAAATAGAATATGACTCAATTCCATTAGTTTCTGCCATTCATAGCTACGATAATTCCAACGGTTTTTTAAATACAGAATGCAATCCGAATGCCATTCTGGTTGATCAATCATCGTATGTGTGGTTTGGCACTAAATCCGGACTTACCTGCTACGACAGGCAACGTGAGCAGAAATACCATAAAAAGCCTCGAATTTATCTTACAGGTCTGGAGGTAAACTTCGAAGCTGTTAAGTGGCAATCAAAAGATGACGGACCGGATGAATGGTATAGTTTTCCGAAAAATTTAAAGTTAAAGCATAACGAAAACTATTTAAACTTTTCTTTTTCCGGGGTTTATTTCTCTGAAGGATTACAATACCAGTATTTTCTCGAAGGGTTAAACCGCGATTGGAGTAACCCAAGCCTTGAACGTACCGAGGACTTCTCAAAACTTAGTCCCGGGAAATATAATTTCAGAGTCAGGGCAGTAACAAAATCAGGTTTAATTAGCGACGAACAAAGCTTTGCTTTCAGAATTAAACCTCCTTTCTGGCGAACATGGTGGTTTACTCTTCTTTTCTTTGCTGCAATTATTTACCTGGTAATCTGGTATATCCGGTACAGGGAACAAAAACTAAAACACGATAAAGAAGTTCTTGAAGAAACCGTAAAACAGCGAACCCAGGAAATCAGGGAGCAGAAAACGCACATTGAACAGCAAAAACAGGAACTCACCGATAGCATAGAATATGCGAAACGTATACAAGATGCTGTTATTTCTCAACCTACGGGGATAGAGAAATATCTTAGCGATTATTTTATAATGTTCCTGCCGCGCGATATTGTTAGTGGCGACTTCTACTGGTTTGGCGAATACGATAATAAATTTATATTCTCTGTAGCCGACTGCACCGGTCATGGCGTTCCGGGAGCTTTCATGAGCATGTTGGGAATACGTTTGTTAAACGAGATTGTGTTAGAACGAGGGGTAACTGCTCCTAACGAGATACTCGATCAGTTAAGAGATGGAGTTATACATGCCCTAAAACAGGAAGGCAAAGAATCGACGACTAAAGACGGTATGGATATGGCCCTTTGTACTATTGATAAATCAAAGGGTAAACTTTATTTTTCGGGTGCCTATAATGCTCTTTGGCTAATCAGGGGAGATGAAGTTTTAACCTATAAAGCAGATCGAATGCCAGTGGCAATTTACTTTAAACTGAACGATTTTACCTGCCACGAAATTGATTGCCAACCCGGCGATCAGCTTTATTTATTCTCCGACGGATTCCCTGATCAGTTTGGTGGTCCGGAACAGAAAAAATACATGTCGAAAAAACTGCGCGAAAATTTACTTTCTATTTCACATTTACCAATGGATCAACAAAGAGAATACCTGCTTAAAGAGTTTTATGAATGGAAAGGCGACTCCGAACAAATAGACGATGTTTCTTTAATGGGGGTGAAGATTTAAGATTTTTGAGTTTCGTGTTTCGATTTCGGGAAGATATATGATTTTCTAGTTGGTTCGAAAATTAAATTTATCGATTAAATTTTTATTTTTGATACCTTAACTATTCAAAATAGTATAAATGTCTAAAAGAATAACTTTAGTCCTGTTAACATTTCTTCTTTTAACGATAGGTTGTGAATGGAATCTTCAAAAAAGACCAGATCATAATTACATCTATAAGAATTTTGAACAAATGGTTGATGTTGGAATAATTGATTTAGCTAATGGCATAACTCAAGCCGAGGAAGGTTTTTATATTCTTGGTAATCAAAGCAATGGATCAGGAGACAACAGGTCTTTCGTTATTAAGGTTAATAATCAGGGAGAACATGTGTGGACTACCGAAATTAACAATATGGATGAAGGTTGCCAGATTCAGAATATAAATAATTCGCAGTTGTATGTTGCTGGAACAACTTTCATCGATGATACCACCTCAAGTATAGTTTTAGAAAACCTTTCTTTTTCGGGCTCAATAGGCTGGTCACAATTATATGGTTTACCCAATAGTCTGAATACCATAGGAAGTTTCTTACAATTTGGTAATAATTTCTATTTAGCAGGCGGAACAGATGCAATCAAAGTGTTTGGCAATGAATCGTATATTATACAAACCAACGATGTAGGGAATTCAGAAAAAACATCATATTACTATAATATTAATACCGGTGTTGATGATAATTGTCTATATGCAATTGAAACCTCCGACAGGAATATAGTAATGTTAAGTCTTATCAATAAAGATAGTAAATCATCGATAAAGCTTGTTAAGCTTGATGGGTCAAACAAGACAATTTTATGGCAATACCTAGTATTGGAAAATTGCCTTCCTTTAAAATATAAAGTTGTTGAAACATCGGATCAGAATTACTTGGTTGTTGCGGCAATATCTACAGATAATCAGGCTGTATCGACTTCAAACACACAGCTTAACTTAATTAAAATTGAAAATTCGGGTGAGAAAATTCTTTCGAAAAAAACAATTTCGAATGTCGATGTTCAGCAAAACGTTAATTTTCTTGAAAATAATTCGGGTGAAATAATCATACTAACTGGCGGATTTCAACTCATCAAAACATCTTCTGCAGGAGATGAAATCTGGAGAAAAAGCTTTTCAGGCCGTTGTGATGGAATTGATTGTCTATTGCAAACTCCTGATGGAGGCTATGTATTTGTTGGTTCTTCATCGAAAGATACAAGCAGTAATTCTGATATTACTATCATCAAAACCGATCCGGACGGTAAGTTGAGCTTTTCTGAATAGCAATACCAGAAGGGTACAATGCTTGTTATTTCAGTATTAATATTTCATTCTGATCATACTCAGCTGATTCAAGCCTGACTATATAGGTTCCTTTCATCAAACCAGCCACATGAATCTTTGTTTGATATCTTCCTGCTGACGGTAAAATTTTATGTTCCGATACCAGTTCTCCTGTTATTGTAAATATACTAACTTTTAAAGGATCTGAGGAGAGGGTTATTCCTTCAATATAAAACAATTCAGAAGCTGGATTTGGAGATATATTAACTTTATGATTTTCTATGGTGCTTCCTGTAAGAGTATTTGAATTATCTGACCAAAAGTTTGCCTGGAACCCATTACCATTATCCGTGCCATTTGAAATAAACTCAATATACAGCTTGTTGCTTGTTGAGGCAATTACTGCTTTCGGAATATTTTCATTGTCGTAAATACCAATTAAGCTTGAGCTAGCATCCTGGCCATCATAGACAATTAGTTGGTCACCTGGGATTATGTCGAAGCTGTCGGATACAATTTCAAAGTAAATTTTCTGAGCGCCAGCTGGAGTGAGGAGCCAGTTACAACTTAAGTTATCCGAATAATTATTCTCTGTACAACCATGATTTATAGAACCACTTTTTTCATAAATAATTTCTCCACCAGAGCATGGCGTGCATAAAACTTGAAGATATATTGAATCAGATACTGAACAACCAAAATTATTAGTACCCTCCACAAAATACTTAGTGCTAATAAGGGCGCTTGAAATCACCGTATCGTTATAAACTTCGTTAAGCCTGTATACGGGTGACCATTGATAGTTAACAGCACCGGAAGCAACTAAAGTAGATTGCTCTCCTATGAAAATAGGATTGTTTGATTCAGTAATATGGGTTGTTGGAATTGGTCTGACAATTACAGAAACAGAATCATAAGCTTTACAGCCAGAAGAATCAATGGTTTGTTCAAGGAAGTATTTATTATCTGATAATGGTTTTACATAAGGGTCAGAAACTGTTTGAATAGTTTCTCCTTCATTGTTTTTCCAAGAATAACTGTTTCCTGTGCTATTTTTACTTCCAATCTGCACTGAATCGCCAAAACAAATCTCTTCGTTTTTTGAAAAGTTTATTTCTGGAAGGGTATGAATGGTAAGTTCAGCTTCAGTATTTAAACTCTGGCAATTATTTACTTCCTGGGAAACATACCAGGTATATGCTCCTGCATCTGAAATACCATGAGAAAATGTATTGCCAGTATCAACCTGGCTGGTTCTTTCAGCATCCTCAAACCATTTAACATTAATTCCAGTTGCAATAAAATCAGGAATACTATCACCAAAACAAACAGAAATTTCATCTATCATAGGGGCTGAAGGCACAGTAATAATAACTATTTCAATTTTGGCATGAGGGCCTTCACAGCCGTCAATACTTTCAGTCACATAATAATTTTTTATTCCAACAGTATTTTCCGGTGAAAGGAGATTGTTGTTTCCAATTATAGATGAGTGGTTAAAATCGGCATACCAGGTTAATGTACCGTCTTCTGTTGTACTTGCCTCAATATCAGAAATTGCCTCTCCAAAGCAATAGCTTGTGTCAGGGCTTACCACTGGGGCTAAAGGGGCATCAGGATTTGTAATTATAATATCCTCAGGATTTATCTCACATTCATTATTATTTCGAACAATAGGATAATAGCTTCCAATTGATAAATTGGTAAACCCATTTGTCGCAAAGAAGTTTTCACCATTATCAACGGAGTATTCCAAACCATTACCTTTTACATAGAAAGTAATAGAGCCATTTTCAGAGGCACAATCACTTACAGCTGTGGTAATTATGGAATCAATCTGTGGTATGGGATGAATTGTAAGGGTGTCTCTTGCAGCTTCACTTTCACAATTCTTTATAGTTTCAGTAACATAATAGACATAGGATCCTGCTAACGTTTTACCAGTAGTAAAGGTATTGCCTGAAAAGACTTCATTTGCTAATTCAGCATCGGAATACCAGGTTATATCTGTTCCTTCGGCACCTAGTTGTGGTATAGTTGAATTTGAACATGCACTTAGGTTGGTAGAAGTTGGAGCTGCAGGTGTTACATTAACAGTTATGCTTAAAGGAGCAGAAGCAGCGCTTGAGCCACAACCGTTCGAAGATATAACGGTGATATCTCCTGATTGTGCATCTGAACTGTAGTCAACTGAAATTGAATTTGTGTTTTCACCTTCAGAAACGGAAGCGCCATCAGGTAAGTTCCAGGTATATATTTCAGCAAAGGCTATTTCTGGAACATCGTAATGAACAAACGGTTCTCCTGAGCAAACAATCTGTTTACCTGTTATAGTTCCAGGATTATCCGGGAAATCGTTTATGGTCACGGTAACAGTATTGGCATTGCCCTCACAACCATTTGTTGTTTGTGTTGCGTAATAAGTATAACTACCGGCATCTGTTTGGCCGTGATTGTATGTACTGCCTTCATATACCAGGTTTGTTAGCTCACCATCGCTGTACCATTTAATAGCTGACCCAATAGCAGTTAATGGGTCTATTGTTTCACCATAGCAGTTTGAAACGCTAGAAGCTTCAGGTTTATCCGGTAATTCAATAATACTCACAATAACAGAATCTGTTGCTGTACACCCAACTGCATCGCTAACTGTAACAACAAATGTGTCTGCAGAGCTAATTGTTAATGAACTTTCTGTAGAACCATCCGACCAGAGATAGCTGTTAAATCCGCTTTCAGCTAATATGGTCGAATCATTTCCTTTGCAGATAGCAAAATCTGCTTGTAAACTTGTTGAAAGCTCGTAATGGCTTATAGTTTTTCTTAGTGTGTCGTTATCCCTGTTTTCATCTCCGGTCAGGCTTACAACTGCAATACAGTTATAATTTTGAACAAAAGAAAAATCTGCAGTTTGTGTAAAGGTGTAGATAAGTGTATCTCCAGAGTTTATGGTCTTTGTAACATTTTCTGTGATGTAGGTTTGGCCGTTGTCTGAGGAGTAGGAAATATTAAAAGCTGCTTGGCTCAATGCACCTCTATTGTATATCTTAATTGCTATATTTTGACTGTTTGAAAAGCTACAACTATCACTAGGAAATAACCACTGAATGATATTAAGGTCATTGTCTGATTCAGGTTGATATTCGTAAGGTCCTATATCAATTATATTACTTTTTATTCGAGAATTCCCAGCTAGGTCCTTCTCAGGTAAATTTAAACCCGAAGTGTCAGCTTTACCTGCATTTATGCATGGGGAGTTTTCATTTAAAGCATAGTCCTTATAAGGCTTGTCCACAAATAAGGGATCTAACGATAAATTTCCATATAAATCAGTCGAATCACCATTTGTATTTTCTATAAAAAGTTGACCAATAAAAGAAGAAACACCTTGTAATTTATTAAAGGACTCAAATAAATTATTACAAATTGATGTTCCTATTGGTGTACCTCCTTCAGAACAATATATATTTATATCTATTGGGCATTCATTACTAAAAAAAATATTATTGTAACTGCGAAATTCACCTGTCGAATTATCGGCATTGAATATTTCAATTGCACCGTAAGATTCAGAATTATTTTTATTGCCAATGATTAATGAGTTATTTAATTGACATTCAAAGTAATAACTATTGTTATCTTCCATATATAGACAACCGCCCTTGGAGCCAGCAGTATTATCTGAAATGATGCAGTTATTAATTTTGAGTATATCATCAGATAAATAGTCTGCAAATATAGCCCCTCCCTTTCCAAGGGTATAGTTGTCTGAGATTTCACATTTTTGTAATTCAAGTGTAGAATTTCTTAAATATACACCCCCCCTGCTCCAGTATAGTCTGCATAATAATATCCACCATGGGCTTCGTTTTTTGATATTATTGCATTGTATATTAGGATGTTGCTATTTTCAACACACAATCCTCCACCAGCTGATCCATATCCATTTTCAAGCATTCCACTTTTATTTAAACAAATATTACTTAGGATCATGCATGAATCCAAAATGCAATCCACAGAATTCCCAATATAAATTCCTGCCCCGTATGTATTTCCCCAGATACTTGTTGTTCCAACAGTGTTATTTGTAATTTTACATTTTCTGATATTAATATTATTGCTTGTAGTAATATATAATCCACCACCGTGAAAATTATCATATCCATTTGTAATTGTCAATCCTAATATTGATAATGAATTACCAGCATAATTACTTATTTCTATAACATGAGCACTATTACTACCATTAATAATTGTATTGGATATAATGCTTGTATCTTTTTTTGAACAATAATTTGATGAAATAAAAAGCTCTTTATCAACGGGCAATATTAAATTTTCATAATAAGTACCCTCACTGATTATTATAGAATCTTCTGAATTGCAATAATCTAATGCATCTTGTATTGTAGTAAATTCTGAAGGTATTAATATTTTTCTTCCTTTATCCTGTAACTCAATATCTGGAAGTGTTTTATCTGTAAGTAAGATTTGGTTCATGAACCAGTTATTTTTGTAACCACTTTCCGAAAATATTATGTTATAAACTCCAGGATCAATTTCTGCTAAATATTCACCAGTAATGTCTGTATAAACTTCAAAAATTGAATTACCTGGTGCAATCATTTCAAAATGGACCAAAATGCCTGAGTGATTTGATGTTCCCTGCTTCGTTATTTTACCTGTAACTGTATTACTTTGAGCAGATACTCTTATAACAAGCATTGCAAGTAGAACAATAAAGATAAATCGTTTCATTTTTATATTATTATTTTGAGAGATCAAGCACTTTTAGTGTTTCTTAATAATTTTCTTAACCGCAACTTCCTCCCCGTTAAATATTTTCACCCAATATATACCCTCAGAAAAACTTGAAATATCCAGTTTATTGCTTTCCATAATTTGAGATTTTACGCTCTGACCAGCAATGTCAAATATTTCTATATGTACATCCTTAAAATCTTCTAAACCTTTAATTATTAATTCACCTTTTGTAGGATTTGGGTATAGAATAACTTTATCCTTTAGGGTATTTGTTATACCATCTCCAGGTTCAGTTTGCTGTTCCTTGCTAGACCAGTATTTTGCTCTGAAACCACTTCCTGTAGCTGTACCATTAGTGTTTAATTCAACCAACATTTTATTGCCGGAAGTAATAACCTGGTAAGGGAAATTATCGTTGTTGAATTCACCCAAAAGTGTGCTTGTATTTGTCATCCCATCGTATATCCTCACATAGTCACCGGTTTTTACATCAAAACTGTCAGGTTCGAATTGTAAGTAAACATGTTCAATACCACTAGGAGAAATAATCCATGAGCATTCCGAATTGTTTGCATAGTTCTGATTTTCGCAGCCATGGTTGAACCTTCCGGAATCGCTTGTTATAATGTCACCATCGGCACAGTTAAGGCATTGTACATAAACCGGAATCATTACGGTATCTTCACAAGTGGTTGCATTAATACCTACTGCATAATAATTGGTGTTTTCTTCTGGTGAAACCACTATTTGTTTCCCCACACTATTTGGCAGGTATCCATCGGAAAACCAGTAGAAATATTCAGCACCATCAACCTGAATAGTAACAGATTCCCCTGGGAGAATATCGTTCTTATCCTGTGCAAATTCTATATCAGGTCTTTCTTTTATAGTAAGTTTAACCGTATTTGGGTAACTTTCGTTTCCCTGGTAAATCTGAGTAACATAAAAGTAATATTCACCAGGATCAGATAATGCACATGTGTAATTATCTCCTTCGTACAATAAACTTGTCAGGGTTATATTGCTGTACCATTTAATGTCTGTTCCCGTGGCCTCAAGAGTGGGCGTATTGCCATCGTAACAATGGCTAACATCATCTGCCTCCGGAACTCCTTCGTGTAGGGTTGTTGCATGACTTTCATTACTGTATTCCGAGTTTCCTAAAGGACCTAAGGCTTTAATCTTATAATAATACTTAGTGTTGTTCGTTAGATTTGAGTCGATATATTCGCTGTAGCTAAAGCTAATAGTGTCGAGAATACTATAATTACCATTGTTAAATATAGACCTTGAAATTTCTACTTCTGTTGTATTTCTTGAGTTTCGTAACCAAGATAGCTTTACTTGCGATGAGGATAATTCTTTTGCAACCAGATTTGCTGGGGGATCTGGAAGTTCGATGATTTCGCCTGATAAATATTCAATATCGTATTGAGATAACTTTCGGTTATATACTCTAAACTCATCCACTTTACCGTTAAAGTAATAATTGCTAAGTACCTGGCCAATATACCCTATTGCAGAGGAATGTGTCATAGTATGTGTGTTACTTCCTCCTGTTTCTAAATCATACGAAACTCCATCAACATATAATTCAATGTTTGAGAAACTATGAAAAACAAAAGCAATATGATGCCATTCCTTTTCAGAAATAACAGGTTCTATGCTTGTTGATGTTTTGTAATATATATCTCCAGCACCAATAAGGGCTTGTAATCTTCCTTGCGGCAAAATAAAAAAAGTAATTCCTCGATAATAGATTCCATTCTTCATTCCATCTGTGGAGAAAATAGCTGATGATGCATCATTATAAGAATTGCAGAATATCCATGAACTAACACTAAATGGGAATTCAGGCTTAACACCATTACCTATTTCAAGATAATCATCAACCCCATCAAATAAACAAGCAGTATTTGTTGAGTCGTTTTTGTCGGTGGAAAAAACAGGGCCGTATAATGTGGCGTGGTTATTGTTCCCACTTATATCAGAGGTGTCCCCGTCGAATGGATAATGAACTATAAGTCCTGAACCGGTAGAATTAGTTTCACAATCAGTAATATTTGAGAATTCACTTGAATCTGCAACACTAATTGCTCTTATCTTATAGTAATAAGATGTGTCACTAACTTTATTTGTATCAAGAAAATTAGTTTTATCTGAATATGTTGTGCTGAGCAAAAAGAAATCCTCTGCTAAGGAAGTATTCGATCGGTAGATTTCATACCCGGTTTCAACAATAGAATTGTCTACCCAAGTTAAATAGATTTGCTTTTCTGTTACAACAAATGATTCAAGATCGGTTGGAGCTAAAGGCCTGGTTATAGTGAAGGCATTTGCCTTGATGTTATTGCTATAGTTAAGCTCATAATCAATTGTATCTTTATTCAGATAGGATATTAAGTAATATTGTCCGGGTTGTATACTGTCGGGTATTACTACTGTATTTGCAGCGATAATCTCCTGATCTTCAAGTATACCTAAAAGTACTTCAGAAGATAACAATAGGTCTGATTCTTCTTCAAAACTATTATTGTAAGAAAAATAGTATTGAATAGAACTCTGATTCGATGCTCTAAGCCCCTGGTTAAGTATGGTGGAGTTTATTTCAATAGAACCACCCCTCTCAATAGAATTTATAGATAGACTTTGAGTTGAAGTGAGCAAATCGGGCCAATCGTTCTGAACCTCAACAAGACTTGATCCATAATTATTACTAAAAACACTTTCGAGTTCGAGGGAATCTCTGTTTACTATTGGAATAATATAATAATCACCCACCTGTAATGTGTCCGGTATGGTTATGGTATAGTTTGTGTCTATTGATTCGCTAATACCAATACTTTCAACAATAACGGAATCACCTAATAAGTCGGTATTTATTTCGAAAGAATTATTTTCTGAAATATAAAAATACAAGTTGGTAGCTATTGTGGCACGTTCTCCCTGGTTTGTGATTGTATAGTTTACTTTTAATTCACCGCCTTTTTCCACCATAGCTTTGTCTAAAGTAATTCCGGATATGGCCAGGTCAGGTATTCTTTCTTCCTGGGTAATAACAGATGAATCAATCATGGGACTGGCAGCCTCAGCTTCGATAAAGAGTTTGCCTTGTCTTTGATATCCCGTATTTTGCTTGTATTCATATACAACATACCCTTCATCTGTGCCAGTGGTACCTTCAATTATTTTCAACCAGGAAGTATCGGTAGTATTTACGTAAGAAATCCAATTCATTGAGCCTGTTCCTGTGTTTTCTACAAATACTGTATCACGTCCAGAGACATCACTTAGTGTTGAGGAAGCAGGTGATATAGATAGTTTAGGATATCCGCACGAACCTCTTCCACCGTAAGCTCCCATATCGTTTATCTCGGTTCCTTTTCCCTCTGGAATACATAAGTCGTAAAAAGCTTCCTTTGTGCTTCCGGCATCTATACACGGCGAACTCTCATCAAGTTTGTAAGAGATTGTATCTGTAAAAACCGGATCCAGGTAAATATTAGCTGCAATATCACAGGGGTCGCCATTTCTGTTAGTCATAACAACCTGGCCATAAGCCGAAGGATATCCGATAAAACTTGCCGAATCACTATTGTAAAAGCAATTATTCGAAATAGTACCACTTAGTGTTCCTGTTCGTTCAACACCAATTTTACAGCCTGAAAAAATGTTATTCTGTGTTGTTATATCGTATGGTTCGTTTGCAAGATATCCCCTCCAGCAATCAATAAAATTATTATTTGTAAGACTTATGTTACTACTTCCACTATATGTTGTGTTTTCGCAATAAATAGCTGAGTTTAATATGCTATCAAAAATGCAATTGGTAATTGTTGAATTCACTTTGCCCTGAGAAGCTCCATAATAGGTATTATAGCCAGCTGTATAAAAATGAAATCCAGCATTTGATTTTTCAAAAACACTATTGGAAATAATAGTTTGAATTGTTGGTTTGCCTGTTCTGAATACCCCAACATTTGCATAACATGTTCCATATGCATGTCCATAAATACAATATTCGGAACAATTGGAGAAATTGCAATTTAATAATTCAACAGAGTATGTAGGTGAATAAACCGATTCAGCATATAAATAGATTCCAGTTTTTGCTTCTGAAATATTACAATATTTAAATGTTGAATTATTATTTACTATATATATTCGGTTCCAATAAACTGTGTCAGAGGGAGATTTTATAGTAACAGGACTTGTTGCTGTGCCGTTAACATATATTGGGCCCGAAGCATTTATCGATAAATCTTTACCTACAAAAACTATAACTCCTGCTTCAATTGTAAGCGAATTGCTTGAACTTATTGTTATGTCGTCAACAATAACATAAGGGCTTTCATCAACCGTCCATATTCCGGATACGTTTCCTGAAACCATAGTTTGAGAGAATAATTGGCATGTTATAAAGCTTGAAATAACGATTAGATAGAACTTCTTCATATTTAAAATTTAAATGAAATGGCTTGGCGAATCTCAATATAGACAATAATTTCATCAAAAATATTATTTTGAACTTATTTAGAATGTATATATTTATCTGATTTTTATATACATTGAGTTATATTTGATAAAAAAGTATCTATTCCTGATGAACATTTTCAGAAAATACCTATCAATACCATTTTTTTTGCTGTTTTTATTTAATAGCATTAATGTTTTTGGAAATTCAGATGTTGCTATTGCAAATATCGATTTTTACTTATTTGAAAATAAAATAGTTACTGTATATGACATTGTTGGGAGTAATCGTTATCAGCGTTTTGATATAAAGCTGCATTTTGAAACCAAGGAAGGAAGAGTTATAACACCTACTTCAATTACAGGAGATGTTGGTTTCCCTGTGTCAGGAGGTGAACAGAAAAAGATTTATTGGAATGTATTTAACGATTTACTGGAATTAACAGAAGAAATAAAGCCGGTTATAACAATTGTTAATACCTATGAAGAATTTGGAGGTCCGGCAAATGCCCTGTTGTCTCTAGCTGTGCCGGGTTTAGGTGATACTTATGTTAGAAATACTAAAGAATCTCTTTTAAAACCATACTTCATCACAGCTGCATCATACGGTCTCGTCGGTTATGGTATATATCAAAAAATTGTTTCAAACGATTATTTTGGGCAGTATGAAAACGAAACCAATCAGGAGAATTTCGATGATTTATATAACAAAGCAAATACTGCACATCATGACTTTATAATATTCACTGCAATTGGTGGAACAGTATGGCTTGCAGATGTTGTTCATGTTGCTTTAAGAGGTAAAAAGAACACAACAAAGAACAGGGAGTTTTACGAAAATATGACCTTTCACTACCAGTATGTTCCGAATGGTTCGGGTGTAAGACTGGTGTATAAGTTTTAGCAATATTTTATTATGCTGATAATGTAATTATGTTAAAAAAGTTACCATGAAATATCGAATCCGTTTAACCATTCTTTCATGCTTATTCTTAACGGCATTTAGTTTTTCGCAACAAGGCGAAGGTGATTTTAAATCGTTGAATTTAACTAAAGAATCAAATCCTGCTTATCGTGGCGATCCACTTAAAGGCTTAAACGTTGCAGGAGCTATTGAAGAATTGAAATTTGGTAAGTTTTATGCGCTGATAATAGGTATTGATAAATATTCCGGCAATTGGGTACCTCTTAGTAATGCAGTGAACGATGCGAAAACTATTGAAGCGATGTTGAAAGAAAAATATCAATTCGATAAGTTTATTTCATTATATAACGAACAGGCTAGCAGGATGGGTATTATGAATGCTTTCGAAGGCTTATTACAAGAAGTCAATCCCGAAGATAATTTGTTTATTTTCTATAGTGGCCATGGCGAATACAAAGAAGAACTTGATAAAGGTTACTGGGTACCCTATGGTGCAAGAAGCAAATCAACCTATGAACTAATTTCAAATTCCGATATTCAAACTTTCTTAAAAGGTATACCATCGAAGCACACATTGTTAGTTTCTGATGCCTGTTTCAGTGGCGATATTTTTAGAGGAAATACGACTCCGATATCATTCGAAGATTCTGAGAAATATTATGCCAAGGTTAATGAATTATCTTCAAGGAAAGCCATAACATCCGGGGGAGTAGAACCTGTTCTCGATGGAGGTAAAGATGGCCATTCTGTATTTGCGTTTTATCTGCTTAGAATGTTAAATCAGAACGACAAAAAATATATCGATGCCAGTCAGATATACGAAGGAATCAGAATTCCTGTTCAAAGCAATTCATCTCAGACTCCCCAGTTTCAACCTATTCATGATACAGGCGATGAAGGTGGGCAGTTTATCTTTATTAAAAAAGACTAGTTTTCGTGCTTAAAAGAAGCATACATACCTTTTCAGTTTTTTTTCTGTTTCTGCTTGCTCCATATCTTCAGGCACAGCAATATAGTTTTACGAAATACTCTCTTGCCGAAGGTCTTTCTCAGTCTACAGCCTACTGCCTTCTGCAGGATTCCAGGGGATATTTATGGATTGGAACAAACGGAAATGGCATTAACCGCTTCGATGGAAAGAATTTTATTGAAATATCAAAAAAGAACGGACTTGCAGGCAATATCGTACGTACAATATTTGAAGATAAAAAGGGTAATATCTGGGTTGGAACAGATGGGGGTATCAGCATTTTTAATGGATACAATATTAAAAACATAACAAATTCCAACGGACTACGTGGTTCTGTAGTTCTGTGTGTCAATCAAGACTCAATAGATAACTATTGGGTAGGTACCAACGATGGAGGGCTAAACAGGTTAAATTTTTTTAGAGATAGTATTACAATAAAAACTTTTGGAAAAGATGAAGGTTTAAGGGGCAGGCTTGTGTTTAATATTCAGGTAGATAGCCTGAATCGCTTATGGTTATCAACCGTTGGAGGAGTTAATCTGGTTACGCAGAATAAAGATTCTCTGGAGTTTTTACACTTTATTGAAGAAAGAGGCGAAATCCCAAGTAATATGGTTATAACAGCCTCTCCCGATAATAATGGTGATCTTGTTTTCGGAACTTATGATGCAGGTGTTTTTAGAATTAAAGCTTATAATAGTACTGATAAATTTAAAGTTACAGGTTCTTTTAATACTATTTCTGAAGGTAATAATTTTGAAACTGTGTGGAGTATCTTACCCGACTCAGAAAATAATATTTGGTTTTGTACAGATAAAAAGGGTATAATATTTCAGTCGGGAAATAAAATTGTCGACTTCAATGAAAATAATGGCTTACCCGAAAATCAGGTTTTGTCTTCAATACAAGATTCCGAAGGTAATATATGGTTTGGTACTTTTAGTAATGGTATATGCAGATTTAGCGGTTTTAATTTCGTGCATTATGCAGAAGATGAAGGCTTTGGCGAACCTATAACTTCAATCATTCAAGCTGGCGATAATAGTCTGCTGTTTGCATCAGAAGGTGCAGGTATACTACAATCAGAACTTATTAATGGACAACTGGCAATTCCTGAAACTATTCTCAAAGAAGCATCCTTGTTTGTTAATGATATGTTTTATGATAAAACAAGTCAGACTATATGGATAGCCACTGCTGATAGGGGAGTCTTTAAGGTTTGTAACGGGGTAATTGAAAATTTCAATAGTTTTAATGGACTGACAAATAATACCGTTAGTTGCATTCATGTTGATTCTAAAAAGCGTTTGTGGGCAGGAACAAAAGGCGGTTTGAGTATTTTAATAGAATCAGGTTTTAAAAATTTTACTGAAAATTCAGATCCTAAACTGGTAAGTAACGAGGTCCAGACAATAATTGAGGATAGAGAAAAAACAATTTGGATTGGAACATTGAATGGATTGGTTTCCTTTACTGAAACATCAATGACCAACTATGATGAAGTTGAAGGTTTAAACAGCAAAAAGATACATTGTTTAGCTGAGGATTATATGGGGAACATATGGATTGGAACTTTTGGCGGTGGAGTATTTAAGTTTGATAAAGAGCTTGATACTCTTCCTATTCAAAAAATACTTGACGATAACTCTATATTATCAAATAATGTATATTCTTTACTTTTTTATAACGATACAACACTTTTATGCGGAACCGATAGGGGATTAAATCAAATAGGGTTAAATAAGAACATGCATGTTAAATATATTCGGAGCTATTCTCGTAGTGAAGGTTTTATCGGTACTGAAAGCAATATAAACTCTATTTTTAAGGATAAAGATAATAATGTTTGGATTGGAACTAAAGATAATTTAACCCAGCTAAAGATAGATGAGTTTAAGGAACAAAGTTCAATAAAAAATATAGAGATCACGAATATTCAGCTTAATTACGAAGAAGTTAATTGGATTAGCACAGGTTTTAATGTTAGCAAATGGTTTAACGTACCACTTGACCTTAAATTGAAACATAATGAAAACAAACTTTCAATTGTATATCGGGCTATTTATTTAACTAATCCTGATAAAATTATTTATAGTTATCGAACAAAAGAATCTGAGAAATGGTCTCCTTCAACCAAGGAAAATTCAATTACTCTGCCTGGCCTAACATCCGGGAAATACACATTTCAGGTCAGAGCTAGCATTGATAATATAGTCTGGAGCCAGCCCGCCTCTTTTTCTTTTATCATAAAGCCTCCAGTCTGGAAAACCTGGTGGTTTATTCTGGTAACTATTTTTATTATTTTGACAGGTTTCATTTCCTTAATTAAAACCAGGGAGCGCAAGCTTCTGAGGGATAAACAGATCCTCGAAGAAACTGTTAAAAAGCGTACCCAGGAAATAAGGGAACAAAAAACCCGAATTGAACGGCAAAAGCAAGAGCTAACCGATAGTATTGAATATGCTAAAAAGATACAGGAGGCAGTAATTTCCAAGCCAAAAGACGTAGAAAAATATCTTAGTGAATATTTCATTTTGTTTCTTCCGCGCGATATAGTAAGTGGTGATTTTTATTGGTTTGGAGAGTATGACAATAAATTCGTTTTCTCGGTTGCCGATTGTACCGGTCATGGTGTTCCGGGAGCATTCATGAGTATGTTGGGTATTCGTCTGCTTAACGAAATAGTGCTTGAACGTGGTGTTACAGCACCCAATAAAATATTGAATCAACTTAGGGCTGGAGTTATTCAGGCTTTACAACAGGGAGGTGAAATTTCTGAGACTCGTGATGGCATGGACATCGCATTATGCACATTCGATCCGGTAAAAAGTAAATTATATTATTCCGGAGCATACAACTCATTGTGGCTGATGCGCGATGGCGAGATAGAAACCTATAAAGCAGATAGAATGCCTGTTGCAGTCTTCGATAAGCAAGAAGATTTCACTTGTCACGAAATTGATTGCAAAAAGGGCGATCAGATTTATATATTCTCCGATGGCTACCCCGACCAGTTTGGCGGAGATAATCTGAAGAAATACATGTCGAAAAATCTTCGCGAAAAAGTAGTTTCCATATCAAACTTACCTATGGAGCAGCAAAAAGAAAAACTGCTCGAAGAGTTTTATGCCTGGAAGGGCGATACCGAACAAATCGATGATGTTACCCTGCTGGGGGTGAAGATTTAATTCTGAAGGTATTTTGAAAAATGTATAATTGAGAACCGATCACCGATCACCGATCACCGATCACTGATCACCGATCACCGATCACTGATCACCGATCACCGATCACTGATCACCGATCACCATTTTAAAACGGCACCGAACTCACCCCGTCAAGCTTATAAACCTGTTCCTTAACCCATTTTGCCCATTCAAGAGGTTGTTTTGTGTTATCGAAAGTTTGCCAGGGTATAGGCTTACCAACCTTAATAACAAAGTGCTTATTTTTATGGTGATAGGTTTCGTCAACCAGGTAAAGCATTTCAATATTGGCTTTAATTCCTAAGGTTTTCCTAAGGTTTGCCAGCCTGTAAAAAAACTTTGTACACTTACCACTCATATGAATGGGAATAACATCGCGCTGGTATTTTACAGCCTTTACAATAAAGCTTTTTTGCCAGGTAAGGTCAACAATCTGACCTTTTATTTTTCGTGAAACCAAGCCGGCCGGGAAGGTTAGTACCTGAGTGTCTGAATCATAGGTATTTTCAATCTCTCTTGCAGCCTCCATGGCCTGCCTTCCATGCTTGTTAATTGGAATAAATAGCGGAGTCAGGTTTGTAACATTCATTAAAATGTCGTTTACAAGAAACTTAACCGGGCTAAGGAATTTACATACAGCTTTTATTATTAAAAGTCCATCGAATCCTCCAAGTGGGTGATTCGAAACAAATACAAACCGGCCTGATTTAGGAATGTTTTCTTCGCCTTGAACTTCAAGAGAAACCTTGTATTCTTTCATGGCCGCCTCAATAAAATCGATACCTATTCTGTCGCCATATTTACCCATAAAATAATTTACTTCGTCCTGATGAGCAATACGTTCCAGGTATTTATATATAAATCCGGGAATCATACGGGCTACTTTGGGGTTCTTCTCTTTAAAAATTTCTCTGATATTGACTTTCTTAATTTTTTTGCCGGCAGCTTCTGTCATTTTTATCTATATTGAAATTGATTCGTAAAATTAGGAAAAAGTTTTGCAACGAAATGCTTTAAAAGACTTTAGTGTTTAGTCTTCACTTTCTCTTCTGGTTTGGTTTTTCACTCATATAACCATAAAGAATCGCATAAACTGCATCATGTTTTTAACTTGATACTAAAGTTATTTTAAACTAAAAGCTGATGTTATTCATCTAAAACAAAAAAACACAAAAAGGACTATTTGAATTTCTCCAAATAGTCCTTTTTGTTTATACCTAATAGCAGAATTAAGCAATTACCATCCGGCAGGTGTTTTATCTCCTTCTCAAAAAAACCGCAATTAACGCTGCCTTTTAACTGTCCGAAATTTCTATAAAAAATTGCACAACAAAATCCACAATAAAAATAAAGTTATTAACAAAAGTGGGAAAAAGTGGGTCAAAATGGATCAAAGTGGGAATATTTTCATATTTTTACGCTCAATTATCCTGACTATATGATAAACTTTATTGGCGATTATAATTGCAAGCTGGATGCAAAAGGCCGACTAATGCTGCCCTCAACCTTTCTGAAGCAGATGGGAGAAGGTGTGCCTGCAAAGCTGATTGTCAAAAAGGATGTATTTGAAAGTTGCCTGGTAATTTACCCCGAGAGTGAATGGGATAAGCAGGTAAAGCTTTTAAAGAAAAAACTGAATCCCTACAAAAGAGAGCATAACACATTTATGCGGGTATTTTTTAAGGGAGTTGCCGAATTGGCCATCGATTCAAACAACAGGATATTGTTGCCAAAACGTTTATTGGAGCTCATAGATGCCGATAAGGAGGTGGCTCTTGCCGGGCAACCCGGTAAAATTGAGCTCTGGGCTAAAACTAAATACGATAATGTTGAGCTTGGCGATGATGAATTTGCCAACATGGCAGAAAATTTACTTGACGGATTAATAGATGAATTAGAAGAATGACAGATTATCACCAACCGGTACTGCTGAAAGAAAGTGTTCATGGACTGGATATCAAGCCGGATGGGATTTATGTCGACACCACTTTCGGAGGAGGTGGTCATTCCCGCGAAATATTAAGTCATCTTACCACTGGAAAACTTATTGCCTTCGATCAGGATAAAGATGTTTTACCTAATCTGCCCGATGACGAACGTTTCATTTTTGTGCAGCATAATTTCAGATTTCTAAAGAATTTTTTGAGGTATCACGGCATTGAGTCAATCGATGGTTTGCTGGCCGATCTTGGGGTTTCATCACATCATTTCGATACGGCTCAAAGAGGTTTTTCATTCCGACACGATTCAGCTATTGATATGCGAATGAATCAGGATTCAGGATTTTCTGCAGTCGATTTGCTGAATAGTTATGATCTCAATCATCTTACAAAGGTTTTTCGGGAATACGGTGAATTGAGTAATGCCCGCCGGGTAGCCCATTGCATTATTACTTATCGCGAGAAAGACGCAATCGACAATACCCGAGATTTAATAGAGGCACTTTCATCTGTTTTACCACGTCATGCCGAGCATTCCTTTCTTGCCAAGGTTTACCAGGCAATTAGGATTGAAGTGAACCACGAGATGGATTACCTGAGGCAGATGCTCGAGCAAACTTTGCAAGTGCTGAAACCGGGTGGAAGATTGGTTGTGATAAGTTACCATTCACTCGAAGACAGAATTGTCAAAACATTCATAAAGAATGGAGCTTTTGAGGAAGATACCTCTTTTGATTTATATGGAAACAAGAAGTCGGTGTTTAAATCAATTACCAGGAAGGTAATTATACCGTCAGAAGAAGAAATTAAAAGAAATAACAGGGCACGCAGTGCAAAGCTGAGAATTGCTGAAAAGAATTAGGCTATGCTGGGAAGTAAAAAAGAGAAGATAGAATTTGTTGACTCTAAAGTTGAGCGGGAAGAGATAAAAGGATTCTCAATTAAGGGAATGCTCGATGGAAGCCTGCTTGCCGGTACCGCGTTTGCAAAGCAGTTGCCTTTTATTCTTTTCCTTGTATTTCTTGCAATTATCTATATCGGCAATCGCTACAATGCCGAAAAATTGGTCAGGCAGCTAATCACTGTTCGCGAGGAAGTAAAAAACATGCGCGCAGAACAAATAACAACAGCATCGGAGCTTATGAACGACAGTAAACCTTCGACGCTTGAAGAAATGGTTGAACAACGTGGACTGGGGTTGAAACAGCCCTCAAGTCCGCCACATAAAATAATTGTAGAAGATTAATGTCAATTAAGAAAGATATCATATGGCGTGTAGGTCTGGTTTATTTGTCAGTCCTTTTATTTGCTGTGGTTATTGCATCAAAATTGATTGTTCTTCAGTTTATTAAAGGAGAAAGCTGGAAGCAGATTGCCAGGGAAGAAAAAATCAAGAATTTTACAATTCCTTCTCATCGGGGTGATATTTATGCCGATGATATGCGTCTTCTGGCTAGTGATGTGCCCTATTACGAAGTTCGGATGGACTTTGCGGCTCCTGCTCTTACCGATAAAATTTTTAATGCCGAGGTTGACTCACTGGCATGGCATTTATCAAGTCTATTCAGAGACAGGTCTGCCTCAATGTATGCAAGGGAATTGAAAAATGCCCGCCGGAAAGGTGAAAGATATTACCTGGTAAAAAGCAATGTGAATTACCTCCAGCTTAAACAGCTTAAAGAGTTTCCAATTTTCCGTCGTGGAAGATATAAGGGAGGAGTAATTTATACATCCAAAACAGAGCGCGTCAGGCCACACGAAGAGTTAGCAAGCCGAACTATTGGATACACCAAAGAAGAAAAAGATAAAAACGGAAATATAACAAAACTACTGGTTGGCTTAGATGGTGCTTACGATGAGGTATTGGTCGGGAAAAAAGGTTTCATGAAAATGCAGAAACTTTCCGGAGGGGTATGGATGCCGATTGACGGAGAGGGAGAGGTTGATCCCGAAGATGGCAGCAGTATTATTACTACCATCAATGTCGATTGGCAGGATGTAGCTCATAAAGCGCTTAAACAGCAATTGCAACTTCAGGATGCAGCGCACGGAACGGTGGTTCTAATGCACGTTAGAACTGGAGATATAAAGGCTATCGTTAATCTTGAAAAGAAGGGTGATAACTATTACGAAACATACAATTATGCTGTTGGAGCCAGCACTGAGCCTGGTTCTACATTTAAAATTCCGGTTATAATTACTGCACTTGAACAAGGGGTTATCGATATCGATGATACCATTGATACACAAAACGGTAAGTTCGAAGTTTATGATATTGTAATTCGCGACGAGAGTTACACGCACGGTGGTTATGGTAAAATAACTGTTCAGCAGGTGATCGAAAAATCATCGAACGTTGGAATGGCAAAAATAATTACCGGGGCCTATCAGAAAAAGCCAACAGAATTTGTTGACCGTCTTTACAAAATGTCATTAAAAGATCCATTAAACTTGACTATACCCGGAGAAGGAACCCCCCAGATTAATTACCCGGGCGATCCCTTATGGTCGGGGGTATCATTAGCGCAGATGGCATACGGTTACGAAGTAAAGCTTACCCCTCTGCAGATTTTAACCTTCTACAACGCCATCGCAAATGATGGACGTATGGTTAAACCTCGTTTTGTTAAGGAAATCCGTAATCATGGCAAAATTGAACAGGTATTTCCGGTTGAAGAAATAAATCCTTCAATATGCTCTCGACCTACGCTTAAAAAGGTTCGGACAATGCTTGAGGGAGTTGTAGAGCATGGAACAGCAGAGAACCTCAAAGCCTCGCATTTTAAAATTGCCGGAAAAACCGGTACCACTCAAATTTACAATGCAAAATACGGATACAAAGGTGGTCAAATGAGTTACCAGGCATCTTTTGTTGGCTATTTCCCGGCGTCGGATCCCGAGTATTCCTGTATTGTAGTAATCAATGCACCATCAAAAAACGTGTATTATGGGAATCGTGTTGCCGGGCCTGTATTTCTTGAAATAGCAAATAAAGTATATGCTACCAGCCTTGACCTTCAGGATCCTTTAAATAAAAAAGATATAAGACTGGCCGAAGCTCCCTTTTCAAAAAGTGGCGAGAAGTTACAAACCAAAACGGCATTAAAAGATCTGGGAATAAAGGTTGAAGCGGATGAGAATCTCTCTGACTGGGTGTTAACCCAGAAAAATGAAGACAAGGTAAAGTTGGAAAACAGGAAGATGGTTAATAACCTCATGCCTAACCTGGTGTCCATGGGTCTTAAAGACGCTTTATACCTTGCTGAGAATATGGGTTTAAAGGTTGAAGTGAGAGGAAGAGGTAGTGTCAGAAGTCAGTCAATTCAAGCCGGAAGCAGAATATCAAAAGGTCAGAAAGTAATACTTGAAATGAGTTTTATAGATGAGCTATGAAAAAACTACAAACTATACTAACTAACATCGATTACAAACTTATCGGCCCTGCAGATATCGGGGTTAACAACCTGGTTCTTGATTCAAGGCAGGTTGGAAAAGGAGACTTGTTTGCCGCCCAAAAAGGTACTGCCAGCGATGGGCACGATTATATACCACAGGTAATCGAGAAAGGGGCCTCTTGTATTTTATGCGAAATTGTACCAGAAAATATTCCTGAAGGGGTTACCATAATTCAGACTCCTGATTCACACAAGGCTCTTGGACAGCTGGCTTCAAATTTTTACGACAATCCGTCTTCGAAATTTAAACTTGTGGGAGTTACCGGCACTAACGGAAAAACATCTATTGCAACTCTCTTGCACCGGTTGTTTCAAAAGCAGGGATACAAAGCAGGTCTGCTTTCAACAGTAAGAAACCTGATTGCTGATCGCGAAGAACCTTCTACACATACCACCCCCGACTCCATTAATCTGAACAGGCTTATGGCAGAGATGGTTAAAGAAGGTTGTGATTATGTTTTTATGGAGGTCAGCTCTCATGCCATTGACCAGAAAAGAATTACCGGTCTTGAGTTCGATGGAGCCATATTCACAAACATAACTCACGATCACCTCGATTACCATAAAACTTTCGATTCCTATATCAAAGCAAAAAAAGGATTGTTTGATTCGCTTAGCGAAAATGCTTTTTCATTGGTAAATCTCGATGATAAAAGAGGTTTGGTTATGGTTCAGAATACGAAGAGCAGTGTAAAAACTTTTTCGCTTTTAAAGCCAGCCGACTACAAAGGAAAAATACTCGAAAGTCATTTCGATGGAACGCTACTTGATATCAACGGAACAGAACTTTGGGTAAAACTCATTGGTAAGTTTAATGCCAGCAATCTTTTAGCTGTTTGTGGCGCAGCAACAGAGTTGGGTCAGAAATTCGATGAGGTACTTCAGCAGCTTAGCTGCCTTGAAACTGTCGATGGCCGGTTTGAATATGTAAGGTCAAACACCGGGGTAACTGCCGTAGTAGATTATGCGCATACCCCCGATGCATTAAAAAATGTAATTGACACCATAAATGGTATTCGTGAAGGTTCAGGCCAGTTAATTACGCTTGTTGGCGCAGGCGGAAACAGGGATAAAACCAAGCGTCCTGAAATGGCAAATATTGCTGCCGCGGGTAGCGATAAAGTAATTCTCACTTCTGATAATCCAAGATTTGAAGAGCCTCAAGACATTTTGAACGATATGATGAAGGGTATTGAACCGCATCAAAATATTAAAACCCTTTCAATAGTCGACAGGAAGGAAGCTATCCGTACTGCCTGCATGCTTGCAAAACCCGGCGATATCATTCTTATTGCCGGTAAGGGACACGAAACTTACCAGGAGGTTAAAGGTGTACGAACCCATTTTAACGATAAAGAAATTGTATCGGAGTTTTTCATGTTGAATCAGATTAATATCCAATAAAATGCTTTTTTACTTATTTGAATACTTAGAGCAATTTGATTTTCCGGGAGCCGGAATGTTCCATTACATATCCTTCAGAGCATCTTTGGCTATAATAACATCGCTTATTATTTCAATGATCTTCGGCAAGCGAATTATTATCTTCCTTCAGCGTAAGCAAATTGGTGAAACCATCCGCGACCTGGGTCTTGAAGGGCAGCTTTCAAAAAAAGGTACACCTACTATGGGCGGTATAATTATTCTTGCGGCCATTCTTATTCCGGTATTGCTGTTTGGCGATTTAAGTAATGTATATGTATTACTCATGCTCCTGACAACTGTTTGGTTGGGTTTTGTAGGTTTCCTCGATGATTATATTAAGGTATTCAAAAAGAATAAAGAAGGCCTGCGTGGCAAGTTCAAAATGCTCGGACAAATAGTACTGGGTTCTATTATTGCTATAACCATGTACTTTCACAACGATGTTGTCATTCGTGAGAATGTATTACAGGCTGACGGAACTCCTGTTACACAAATTGTTGAAAATGAGTTGGGCGAAGAACAAACTGTGGTTTTAACTGAGGATGTAAAGTCAACAAAAGTTAATGTGCCATTCTTCAAAAACAACGAATTTGACTATTTCTACCTGATTAGCTGGATGGGAGAGAACGCCCGGAAATATACCTGGATAGTATTTGTACTTGCTGTAATATTTATTATAAGTGCTGTTTCAAACGGCGCAAATCTTACCGACGGGCTGGATGGCCTTGCAGCCGGATCCTCAGCCATTATTGGAGTCACTTTAGGCATTCTGGCCTATGTTTCGGGTAACACCATTTTTGCCGACTACCTCAATATAATGTATATACCAAATACCGGCGAGTTGGTAGTCTTTATTAGCGCCTTTATTGGCGCTATGGTTGGCTTTATGTGGTATAACTCGTATCCGGCACAGGTATTCATGGGAGATACCGGAAGCCTGGCTATTGGAGGCATAGTTGGTGTCTTTGCTATCCTTATCAGAAAAGAATTATTAATACCCATACTCTGTGGTGTTTTCCTGGTAGAAACATTATCGGTAGCTCTGCAGGTAAGTTGGTTTAAATATACCCGGAAGAAAACCGGTGAGGGCAAAAGAATTTTTCTTATGTCTCCCTTACATCATCATTTTCAGAAAAAGGGATATCCCGAAGCTAAAATTGTTACCCGCTTCTGGATTGTAGGAATTCTACTTGCTGTAATTACTATTGTCACACTCAAAATTAGATAGAACCTATGGAAAAGCGTATTGTTATTCTTGGAGCTGGAGAAAGCGGAACCGGAGCTGCGGTTCTGGCGAAGACTAAGGGATTCGAAGTTTTTGTTTCGGATCTTGGCAAAATTAAGCCTCACTACAAAGAAATTCTTTTTAACTACGAAATCGAATGGGAGGAGGAACAACATACCGAAAAGTATATCCTCAACGCCGATGAAGTAATAAAAAGTCCCGGTATTACAGATAAATCCGATATGGTACAACTTCTTATGAAGAAGAACATTCCTATCATATCAGAAATTGAATTTGCAGGTAGATATACCGAAGCAAAAAAAATCTGCATCACAGGAAGTAACGGAAAAACCACAACAACTTCTTTGTTGCATCACATGTTGCGTCGTGCCGGATTAAATTGTGGTCTGGCCGGAAACGTAGGTAAAAGTTTTGCCATGCAGGTTGCAACAAAAACATACGATTACTATGTAATTGAACTTTCAAGCTTTCAGCTTGATGGAATGTATAAATTCAAACCGGATATTTCAATTCTTCTCAATATTACACCGGATCATCTCGACAGGTATAATTACAACATTCAGAACTATGTCGATTCAAAAATGAAGATTACTCAAAATCTCTCCGAAGACGATTACTTTATTTATTGTTCCGATGATGAGATTACTATTGCTGAGCTCGAGAGAATTGTTTTACGCGCAAAACAATTAGAATTTTCACAGGAAAAGATAGTTGATAAGGGAGCATATGTCGATAATGGCAATATGGTAGTAAAAGTAAATAACGACGAAATGTCAATGCCATTATCGGAGATGTCGTTAAAAGGTAAGCACAATACCTATAACTCTATGGCAGCAAGTATTGCCAGCAGGGTGTTGGAGATTAAAAAAGAAGTTATCAGAGAATGTCTGCAGGATTTTAAAGGTGTTGAGCACAGGCTTGAACGGTTTATTAAAGTACATGGAATAGAATTTATTAACGATTCAAAAGCAACTAATGTCAATTCAACCTGGTACGCCCTGGAATGTATGACAACACCTACTGTCTGGATAGTTGGCGGAGTAGATAAAGGCAATGATTATTCCAGTCTTGTACCATTGGTAAAAGACAAGGTAAAAGCTATTGTTTGCCTGGGAGTTGATAATTCAAAAATTCACGAAGCATTTAAAGATTGTGTCGATAAAATAATTGATACATCATCGATGAAAGAAGCTGTAACAAAAGCTTATAAACTCGGCGAGAAAGAGGATACTGTTTTGCTGTCGCCGGCTTGTGCAAGCTTCGATTTGTTTAAAAGCTATGAAGATAGGGGTGAGCAATTCAAAGAGTGTGTTCGTGAACTATAAAAACTGATGTTCTGAAATAATGGTTGAACGACTGAAAAAATATTTAAAAGGAGATTCTGTAATCTGGGGAGTAATAATTGCCCTCATGGTATTTTCTATGCTGGCTGTTTTTAGCTCAACAAAAACTCTGGCATACAGGTATCATGGTGGCAATGCAATGTATTATTGGTTCCGGCACAGCGCTTTTCTGTTTATAGGTTTTATCACAATTTATTTTGTGCACCTGGTTCCATATAAATACTTCTCAAGATTATCGCAATTATTGCTTTATATTTCAGTTCCGCTGTTAGCCATTACTTTAGTTTTTGGTACCAGTATCAACGATGCTTCACGCTGGCTGAGAGTACCAGGCATTGGGCTCACATTTCAGACTTCAGATCTTGCAAAAATTGTTCTAATTATGTTCCTGGCCCGTATGTTGTCGTTGAAACAAGATACGGTTAAGTCATACCGACAGGGTTTTCTTCCACTGGTAGCACCTGTAATAGTAATTTGTGGCCTGATTATGCCGGCAAACCTGTCAACAGCTGTTATACTTTTTGGTGTTTCAATGATTCTGATGTTTATTGGACGAATCAGATTTGCATATATTTTTGGCTTGTCGACACTTGCAATAGCTGTTATTATTGCTCTTATTTCAATAATGTTGCATCTCGAAGTGGAGGGAACCCGTGCCGAAACCTGGAAAAACAGGGTAGAGAATTACATCAGCCAGGATGATAAGGACGCCAGCTATCAATCCGATCAATCAAAAATTGCAATTGCTACCGGAGGTTTTATTGGCAGAGGCCCCGGTAACAGCGTTCAACGTGATTTCTTACCACATCCATATTCCGATTTTATTTTTGCCATAATTGTTGAAGAATACGGACTGATCGGAGGTATGCTGGTAATATTTTTATACCTGTATTTACTTTTCAGGGCCGGTGTAATTGTGAATAAAAGTTCAAGAACCTTTCAGGCTTTTCTGGCCTATGGATTAACACTTATGCTTGTTTTACAGGCTATGGTAAATATGGCGGTGGCCGTAGGTATTTTCCCTGTTACAGGCCAACCCTTGCCGCTCATTTCAATGGGAGGTACATCTATATTATTTACAGCTGCTGCGCTGGGCATGATTCTTAGTGTAAGCAGAAGTATTGAAAAAGAATTAAAACTAAAAGCTGAAGCTGTGGCAGAAGCAGCAGTAGAAAATGAAGAGTAATTTACGTATCATAATAAGTGGAGGTGGAACAGGAGGACATATTTTTCCTGCTCTGGCAATTGCTGATGAAGTGAAAAGAAGGTATTCTGATGCGGATATACTTTTTGTTGGTGCTGAAAGCCGGATGGAAATGGAACGTGTTCCTGCTGCCGGTTATCAGATTGTTGGTCTGCCCGTTCAGGGATTAAAGCGAAAACTAAGTTTTGAAAATATAAAAGTCATTCTGAACTTCCTGAAAAGTCAGAGAATGGCAAAGAAAATTGTAAAAGATTTTAAACCCGATTTGGCAGTTGGTGTTGGCGGGTATGCATCAGCTCCGCTAATCAGGGCAGCTGCTCAACTTCATATTCCATGTTTATTACAGGAGCAAAACTCTTATGCAGGCCTAAGCAATAAACTTCTTGCAAAAAAGGCAAAAACAATTTGTGTGGCATACGATAAAATGGACAGGTATTTTCCGGCAGATAAAATTGTTAACACAGGAAATCCGGTTAGGAAAATTGCAATAAAAGAAGAATTAAAAGCCGAAGGCTACCGGCATTTTTCACTAAGTGGGAGCAAACCGGTGCTTTTTATAATGGGCGGTAGTTTAGGAGCCCGTACACTGAATAATGCAGTTGTAATGAGGCTTGAAGAAATTAAAAACACCAATATTGAAATATTGTGGCAAACAGGAAAATATTATTACAATAAACTGAAGGAAGAAATTGGAGCAAATTTGCCGCAAAACCTGCACATGATGGACTTTGTTTCAAGAATGGACCTTGCCTACAATGTTTCAGACCTGGTTGTATCCCGCGCTGGTGCCTTGAGCCTATCAGAATTGTGCCTGGTAAAAAAACCTTCGGTTTTGGTACCATCACCAAATGTTGCTGAAGATCATCAGACAAAGAATGCACTGGCTCTGGCCGAAAAAGGAGCTGCCTTAATGATAAGGGATCAGGATGCAGAAGCCGTTCTTCTGGATAAGGCATTTGAACTGATTGCAGATGTTGAGAAACTAGAAGGTTTTGCTGCTGAGGCCGGAAAGCTGGCTAAACCAAATGCTACAGAAGATATTGTAGATGAACTGATTAAACTTTTGAAATAAAATGGATTTTTCAAAAATCGATAGTGTATATTTTTTAGGTGTCGGAGGAATCGGAATGAGTTCCCTTGCCCGGTATTTCTATGCTCAGGGTAAGCATGTAGGTGGCTATGACCGGACACCTTCAACACTTACCGAAAGCCTTGAATTACAGGGAATTCATATACACTTTGAAGACGATATAAATCTTATTCCTGAAAATTACAAGAACAAGGAAACAACCCTGATTGTCAGAACTCCCGCAGTACCAAACGATCATAGCGAGCTTGTTTATTTCGGGGAAAACGGGTTTACCATGATGAAACGGGCACAGGTTCTTGGTTTACTGTTTAATGCCAGGAAAGGTATTGCCATTGCAGGTACTCATGGTAAAACCTCGGTTACAACATTTACTTCGTACCTTGTAAATGAATGCGGTATTGATGCCAGTGCATTTCTAGGTGGTATTTCCAAGAATTACCATACAAACTTAATTTTAGGAGATTCAGAATATGTTATTGCCGAGGCCGATGAATTCGACAGGTCTTTCCTTCAGCTCCATCCGTTTATTACGCTTGTAACGGCAATAGATTCCGACCATCTTGATATCTATAAAGACTTTGAGGATATAAAACAAACATTTTCGAAATTTCTTGGACAAACTCAGGAAAACGGAATCATAATCCTCAAACATGGACTGGAAGTTTCTGTTCCGGAAAATTGTAAGTGTTACAGCTACTCTCTCGATAATGCATCAGCAGATTTCTTTGCTTCGGATATTTTTGTGAAAGATGGAAAATACAGGTTTTCATTCAATACACCCGATGGAAAAACTGAAGGTCTCTCCATACAGGTGCCGGGCAGAATAAACATTGAAAACTCGGTTGCTGCAATGGCCATAGCATGGTCATTGGGTGTTCCGGTTGAAAAACTTAAAAATGTGTTGCCCGATTTAAAAGGGGTGGTTCGAAGATTTGATATACAGTATAAATCAGAAACATGTATTTATATCGACGATTATGCACATCATCCGCGGGAGTTAGATGCTGTTATCGGTTCGCTGAGAGATTTATATAAAAGCAAAAAAATTACCGCCGTTTTTCAGCCACACCTCTATTCAAGAACACGTGATTTTGCCGATGAATTTGCTGAGAGTCTGTCAAAGCTGGATGAACTTATTTTATTGGACATTTACCCTGCACGTGAGAAACCCTTGCCAGGTGTGACTTCTGATATGCTTTTCGATAAAATTAAGGGGCCTGTGAAGCATCGCTGTTCAAAAGAAAACTTGCTTTATATGCTAAAAGAATTAAATATTGAGGTATTGCTTACGGTAGGTGCTGGCGATATCGACCAGTTTATAGAGCCTATAAAAAAGTATTTAATAAGTGAAGAAGCTTAAGAAAATATCGGTCTGGATTGTTGTACTGGTCTATTTGATTGGTATTTCTGGTTTTGTAACACAAAAGCATGAGGGTATTTTATGCAATAAAATTGAAGTAATAATTGCTGACAGCCTGGCCAAACGCTTTCTTAACAGAGACGATATCAATAAACTTATTTTAAGCAACAATCTTGCTGTTCTGGGAGAGCCTATTGCAAGCATAAATACCGATTCTATTGAGCGGCTTGTGCTGGCAAATACTATGGTTAAAAACTGCGAAGCATATACTACTGTCGATGGAAAACTGAATATTAAGGTAAACCAGCGGGAGCCTGTCGTACGAATTATTGATATGTATAATCAGAACTACTACCTCGATGCCGAAGGAAGCATAATTACTATGTCATCCAGGTTTACACCCCATGTGCTTGTAGTAAACGGAAATATAAAAACCCCTTTTTCAATCCGAAAGGTGGAAAATATTTATGCTAAGCAATACGATAAAAAGGCAACTCACCTGAGAGAGATTCATGAGATGTCTATGTTCATTAAACAAAACCAATTCTGGAACTCTCAGATAGAACAGATGTATTTAAACAAAAAGGGTGAATACGAAATAATTCCTCGTGTTGGTCCGCATTTAATAATTCTCGGAAACGCCGAAGGATTTAAGGAAAAGCTTGATAAACTCTGGATATTCTATAACGAAGGGCTGAAAAATACCGGATGGAATAAATACTTAAAAATCAATTTAAAATACAAAGATCAAATAGTTTGTTCAAAAATATAATATTACCTAAATGAGGCAGGAAAGTAAACATATTGCGGCAATCGACATAGGAACAACAAAGATTGTGGCCATTGTCGGCAAGCAGAACGAGAACGGCAAGCTCGAGGTTCTGGGTATGAGCAAAACTCCATCGACAGGTGTTAAACGCGGAGTTGTGCTAAACATCGAAGAAACAGTGAATGCTATTAAAACTTCTGTTGAAGAAGTAAAAAAACAATCGGGAGTTACCTTGCACGATGTTTATGTGGGTATTGCCGGTCAGCATATAAAAAGTGTAAAAAACCGCGGCTATTTGAACCTAGGTCCAAATCGTGATGAAATTACAAAGTCTGATATCGATGCGCTGATTGCTGACATGCAAAAAATTCCAATTGATCTGGGTGAAGAGATTATTCATGTATTGCCGCAGAATTATATTGTTGACCACGAAACAGGAGTAAAAAATCCGATTGGCATGTCGGGCAGGCGCCTCGAAGCAAACTTTCACATAGTTATTGGCGAGATAGCTTCGGCAAAAAATATTGAAAAATGCGTTAACCGCGTTGGCCTTAAAGTCAACCAGTTGATTCTGGAACCCATTGCATCTTCGGCAGCCGTGCTTACCGACGATGAAAAGGAAGCAGGGGTTGCGCTTGTTGATATAGGAGGTGGTACTACCGATGTTGCAGTTTATTATGACGATGCAATACGCCATACAGCTGTTATACCTTTCGGTGGAAATGTAGTAACCATGGATATTAAAGAAGGTTGCTCAATTCTTACAAGACAGGCTGAAGCTCTGAAAACCCAGTTTGGCATGGCTTTGGGCGACATTGCTCCCGAAGATAAAGTAGTTACGATACCTGGTATTAGCGGCCGCGAACCTAAGGAAATATCATTTAAGAGCCTGGCTTATATCATCCAGTCGCGTATGGAAGAAATTATTGATGCCGTAATGTTTGAAATTGAAAACTCCGACTGCCTTGAGAAACTAAGTGCCGGAATAGTTCTTACAGGGGGCGGGGCCATGCTGAAACACCTGGCTCAGTTAGTAAAATTCAGAACCGGATTAGATGTAAGGTTGGGCTATCCGAACGAATATCTGGCTTCAAACAGCCTCGATGAGATAAATCAACCCATGTATTCCACAAGTGTTGGCCTTTTGTTAAAAGGTGTTGAGAATCAAAGGGAAGGGATGAAATATGAGAAAACTGAAGAGCCTTTAAAGAAAGAAACCCTGGTAGAAGATGAATTTGAAGACGATGATGAAATGGAAGACAGAAGACAAGGTTCGGGAAAACTATTTGATGCTATTAAAAAAGGCTTTTCAACAATTTTTGAGGAAAAAGGAGCCAGCATGGATTAATAAGGGGGTGATCAGTGATCAGTGATCAGTAACCAGAAACTTTGAACTTTGAACTAGAAACTTACTATTATGCAAGATTTAATGAACTTTGATATTCCTGTTAATCGTTCATCAATTATTAAGGTAATTGGTGTTGGCGGAGGTGGATCCAATGCAGTGAATCATATGTTCCGCAGAGGAATAAAAGATGTTGATTTTGTGATTTGCAATACCGATGCACAGGCTCTTGCCAATAGTCCGGTACCGGTAAAAATACAACTGGGATCATCATTAACAGAAGGACGAGGAGCAGGAAACAAGCCTGCAATTGGCCGCGAAGCTGCAATTGAAAACCTCGACGATATTATTGAAGTGTTGGCCAACAATACTAAAATGATCTTTATTACCGCCGGAATGGGTGGTGGTACAGGAACAGGTGCAGCCCCTGTAATTGCAAAAGCTGCTCAGGAACTGGGTATTCTTACTGTTGCCATTGTTACCATTCCATTCAGAAACGAGGGGCAGCGAAGAGTAAACCAGGCAATGGAAGGTATTGCTGAAATTGAAAAATATGTCGATTCTCTGCTTATCATTAATAACGAGAAAATACGTGAGATTTACGGCGACTTGAAAGTGTCGGAAGCCTTTGCCCGTGCCGATGATGTTATTGCTGTTGCTGCAAAAGGTATTGCTGAGATTATTACAGTTCATGGTTATATAAATGTTGACTTTGCCGATGTTGAAACGGTAATGACTAAGTCAGGTGTAGCTATAATGGGTTCTGGCACTGCCGAAGGTGACAAACGAGCCATTGATGCCGTTCAGACAGCCCTGAATTCGCCCTTGTTAAATGATAACAACATTTCCGGAGCAAGAAATATATTGATTAACATCACATCGGGCACCGAAGAAGCTACCATGGACGAAATTGGCCAGATTACCGATTATATTCAATCCTGTGCCGGTGATGATGCAGATTTAATCTGGGGTAATGGTATGGATGCAAATCTTATCGATGCAATAAGCGTAACGGTTATTGCCACTGGATTTGAGACAAACAGTATTCCTGAAATTTATTTGCGCAAACGCCAGCTTGATAAAGTTACGCTGGAGAAAAATTTTACAATTGAAGAGCAACACAATGCCGAAGAAAAAACCGGGTTCGAGGTGAGGGAGAAAAAACCAGAGCGCCCGCGCGAAAGCAATGTTGTAACTCAACGAACAATTGAATTCGATCTTTCAAGAGAGAGTGCTACTAATGAGTTGAGCACAAACTCTAATCTCGAGAAGAATTTTGTTACAAAAAAAGCAGCCGACAGGGTTAAAACTCTTAAGCGTAATTACGAGCAAATGAAAGAGCTCAACTTAAGTAATCGTCAGCGATTATCAAATATCGAAGAACTTGAGAATCAACCAGCCTACCAACGTAAAAAGGTTCAGCTCGACAAGTCTACTCCTTCAACCGAAAAAAAAGTATCACGCTTTTCGCTGGAGGACGATGATGAAGAGGGGGGAGTGCGGTTGAGCAATAATAACCGCTATTTACACGAGAATGTAGATTAATTCTAATCGTCATTCCGGAATCTCTATTTAGTTGATCCTTAAAATACGATTATATTCCTGATTATTAACATATTATGTTAATAACTTAGCAAAAATTCGAGGGCTAATTTGCAA
>JAFGOZ010000285.1 GCA_016926235.1 Bacteroidales bacterium
AAACTTCTTCATATCTATATTTATATTTTTACCAGAAATCAAAAATTATCAATAATTTTGAGTTCGTAAGGATTGACTAAATAATATAAACTATATAGTTTAAATCTTTTATAAAAATTAATGGTTATAACTTTATATCCGTATATTTTATCAACATCGTTTGTTTAAGTTTTAATAATTTATTACTGCAATTTACTAATAACACGTAAACATGCCTGAAAAGGCTGATATTGTATTCCCACATTCCGGGCGGGTTTCTTCTTTAAAACATGCCTGTGAAAACAGGCATCCATAAAAGATACTGGATTCCGGCTCAAGGCCGGAATGTTAATGCGTAGGCAGGCATTCAGAAAAAATACTGGATTGACTCCGTCGAGGGCTTCGCTGTTCTGGGTCTTCGCCTAAAACATGCCTGTGAAAACAGGCCTCCATAAAGGATACTGGATTCCGGCTCAAGGCCGGAATGTTAATGCGTAGGCAGGCATTCAGAAAGAATACTGGATTGACTCCATCGAGGGCTTCGCCGTTCCGGCTCTATGGCCGGAATGTTAATGCGAAAACAGGCCTCCAGATTCGTAGTTACAATCTACTCATAACATAACAATAAGTGAAAGGCATTTATATCATCTCATCAACAAAAGATTTGCTTTCAGCATACTTTTTCACCTGGTACATAAATGCCTCAAAACGAGTATCAATACCAACATTTTCCTGGCCATCATAGGCATAATTTTCCCAGGGTATTCCATTATGGTCTTTTCTGAAATTCTGAGAAACTGAAGTTGTTATAGTACCAGGCATACAAGTAAATGGGATGACATTAACAATACCGGAAATTTTCCTTTCTGATAACAATTTAGCTGCTCCAAGAACTAAAGCAGGTTCTCCATCATAATCTTTGTGAATATATTCAGCAGAATTTGCCAACATATCTTTAACTGCAATCTCGTGCTCTAAATTTAATAATCCCGAAACACTTTTTACAATTCTTTTCTCTAATTCTTGTTGTAAGAAAAGCTGCATTTTTGCTTTCAATAAATTATTAATATTTCCTTTCCATCTGCTATCCCTTATATATCTTATTGTGCTGTAATTAACCCATTCTCCGAACGGTGCGGTCATTGTTTCGGCACCTAATTCTTCCAGTCTTTTTACAACAAAATTATTGCAAAACGGATTATCTCGCATATAATTTTCTCCAATAACTGCTACAATAGGTTTACGAATATCATTTACAGAAATATTTTTAAAATTAATAGCAGCTTCTTTCATAATCTTTCTAAGGCCTTTACCCCCTCTTTCAAGTGATGCCACAGTCTTATCAAGATAAATTTTATATATATTGTCAGTCTCACCTTTATTAACTTCATATGGCCGGGTTTGTTCCTGCATTTTTCGTAATAAATCAATTGCAATAATTCCTATCCATGCGGTTGAACGCCATTTCATTGCATAGCCGGGAGCAATGCTTGCATATGAATCCTCATTGCTCGGCCTGATAATTTCGGCATCATAATAACCTAAATTATCAAATATTATGCGATGAAGTTTATTATATTCACCAAACCTACATGGGCCATTATGATCAGGCATAAAAAAACTACACTTTCTTGGATCAATTCCGGGTTCCATTAACTTCTTCAAAAAGCTTCCTGTAGTACAAATAAACGGGAAGCACTCTTGTCCGTTAGTATGTTTCATTCCCAGTTCAAGATCAACCTTATCCGGCATTGGTAATACCTCAGAAGGAAATCCGCAATATCTTGAAGCAGCGGCAAATGCATATAAAGTATCTCTGGCATAAGGATAGTACAAAGTCCTAATATGTCCGTTTTGTCTATATATTTTATCAAATATTTTAGAATCTTCATGTTTGGCGTTTGCTTCGTAGCCTTTTAAACTATCGAGAAAAGCCTCGCATCGGGTAATCATTCCAGCATCTGCACTATGTTCATCAACTTCCAAATGTAAAAAAGGTTTATCTTTTAATTCATTTTTAACAAAATGAATTAAAAAAGAATCCGGGCCACATCTGAAATTTCCTAAATATATGGCGTAGAGATTTTTATTTTTCAGAACCTGTTTGGCCCCGGCAATAATTTTTTGTCCATTTGGCCAATACATGCTTGGATAATCTTCGAACACATTTTCGCTATCTAAGGGCAAAAAGTCAAGAGGTATTGGTAAAACCTCCATATTTATTAATTTCTTTATTAATCGTAAATTTTGTGCCGGATCGCCCGTATTGTAAGGCCTTCCAAAAATTACAACTGTCCGTTTATATTTCGACAGTTCACCAAGTATTTCTTTTCCGCGGTCTTTAATTCTCCTTTCAAATTCTTCCTGCGATTTTGTTGCTGTATCAATAGCAAGATTGACCAATTTCCTAGCTATTTTAAATTGCTTATAAAAAAAAGCTGATAACTCTTTTCTCAATACGCGGTCAAAATATCTAAAATGAAGAGTGGGAATTAATAATTTATCTCTAATTTTTTCATCCGTAAAAGCTGCTCTAACCAAATATGGATGAGATTGTACCCATGGACAGTTACAATTATTGGTAGGATTATTATTATCTCCCTTCACATTAACAACAAATGGCAGAAAAACATAGTCAACATTCTTTTCCAACAAATTTAATACGTGCCCATGCATTAGTTCAACCGGGTAACATGTTTCAGAAACCATTGTTTCGAGAGAGGTAGTAATAATTTTGCTATTGGTTTCATCGGATAAAACCAGGTTAAAACCTAACTCAGTAAAAAATGTTTTCCAGAATGGAAAGAGTTGGTAATAGTTCATTAGTCCTCTTGGCAGACCAATTGTTATTTTATCCTTAGAAGATTTATTTTCAAATCCATCGAGCAACATTTCAATTCTTTCTTCAAATAAGTCAGGAATATGATTTGTTTCTGTTTTCCTGTCTTCCTTTTCATAACGATCGCAAATTCCACCGTAAAACAAGGGTTTTGTATTTTTATCAAGGAATTTTACCCGTTTTATTTCACAATAGTTTGAGCAGTGCTTACAAACGAATTTATCTGTTTCATATTTAGTTTCGCTCACATGAAAACCTTTAAATCTGGTTTTCTGATCAGGTTTAATATTCTCCCTGGCAAGAATAGCTGCGCCAATAGCACCTGTAATATCAAAATGAGGCGGAATTGTAATTTTTTTTCCGGTAACCTTTTCAAAAGCTGCAACTACTGCTTTGTTATTTGTAACACCACCCTGGAAAAATATTTTATTTCCTACAGGTTTATCTCTGACAACACGATTTAAATAATTATATACAATTGAATATGCTAATCCTGCAATTAAATCATCTTTTGGCATACCTTGTTGTTGTTTTGTATTTAAATCGCTCTCCATAAATACCGTACAACGCTCACCTAGTTTTGCAGGCATTTCGGACTGTAATCCAAGCCTGCCAAATTCTTCTTTAATATTTATTCCTAACTTATCAGCTTGTTCTTCTAAAAAAGAGCCTGTTCCAGCTGCACAAACTTTATTCATTTCAAAGTCAATAATAACTCCTTTTGAAATACGAATATATTTTGAATCCTGTCCTCCAATTTCAAAAATTGTATCTACTTCCGGATCATACGCAATGGCTGCTGTAGCTTGTGCAGTAATTTCATTTTGAATGATATCAGCTCCAACAAAATCACCGGTTAAATATCTACCTGAACCTGTTGTTCCAACTCCTACAATTTCTATTCTGTCTCCAACTTCCTCATTAATTTCTCTTAAACCTTGCTGAATTGCATTTAATGGTTTACTGGCAGTAGGTAAATATCTTCTTGCAAGTACATTATTATCTCTGTCAATAATTGCTAAATTTGTACTTAAAGATCCAACATCAATCCCAAGAAATGCCTTAACTTTCCCGCTTTGTTTAATCTCACAAACCGTTTTATCAATTTTATGCTGGTTATCTATTAATTTATCCAGATATTGTTCCTGATTATTTTTTTCTTCAAGATAATTTCTTAGGTTTTCGATTTTGATTTTTTTATTTGGAAACAGCTTATTTTCGTTGGCATATAGCACAGCTCCAATTGCGCCCATAGAGGCAAAATGCTTCGGTATTATAAACTCATCTTCTGATAATTCATATATTTCTTTAAAAGCCCTCCTCATCCCGATATTTGCGGCAACCCCTCCCTGGAAAACAACCGGAGTATTTAACTTTTTTCCACGTCCAAGTGTGCTTTTAAAATTTCTTGCAACGGCAAAACATAAGCCGGCAGCTATATCATGAAGTGGTGTTGCAACCTGCTGAAGATGAATCATGTCGCTTTTTGCAAAAACTGAACACCTGCCGGCTATACGTGGAGGCTTTTCAGATTTCATTGCTAATTCACCAAATTCGTTTTCAATTGAAATGCCCATTCGTTTGGCTTGCTGGTCTAAAAATGAACCCGTTCCGGCAGCACAAAGACTGTTTAATGTAAAATCCGATAGTTTTGATGAGTTTCCAAATTCATCATCTTCCATGAAGATTAATTTTGAATCTTCTCCTCCCATCTCAATAACAGATTTGGCTTCAGGATGAATTGTTGCAACAGCAGTAGATTGTGCTATTATTTCATTAACAAAATTTCCACCCAGTAACTTAGCAACAATTTTTCCGCCTGTTCCGGTTGTGGCAATTTTGTATTGAGCATCTTTGTTATTATCTACTACCTCTTCTAACCTATTTAATAAAGTTTTAAAAGGATGACCTTGACTATAATCGTAGTATTCTTCAATTATTTTATATTCATTGTCAAGGATTACTGTGTTA